>CAYPYQ010000038.1:0-4195 GCA_964414735.1 uncultured Hydromonas sp. | reverse complement strand
GGTGAGGAACGGCGCATGCGCGCCGATGCGTTCGCGCAACTGGGTCAATAATGCGTCGTCGGCATGCGCGGCAGTTGAGTGATCGTCATTGCGTGCGTCGGTCAGGTGCAGCACCACATCGGCACGCTCAACCGCTGACCAAGTGCGTTCGATCCCGATTTTCTCGACCACATCGTCGGTGTCGCGCAGGCCGGCGGTGTCGATGATATTCAGCGGTACGCCATCAATTTGAATGGCTTGGCTGACCGTGTCGCGCGTCGTGCCGGCGATGTCGGTGACGATGGCGATGTCTTTTTCTGCCAGTGCATTTAAAAGTGAGGATTTACCAACGTTCGGCTGGCCGACCAAAACCACATTCACACCGTTGCGCAAAATCGCGCCTTGTTTGGCCGATTGCAGCACTTGGCCAAGCTGGGTTTGGATGCGGTCGAGTTGGCCAAAGGCGTCGGCTTTTTGTAAAAAGTCGATTTCCTCTTCAGGGAAATCCAGCGTCGCTTCGACCAACATGCGCAGGTGGATGATTTGCTGCACCAGCGTGTGAATTTTGCTGGAGAATTCGCCGGAGAGTGAGCGCACCGCGCTTTTGGCGGCGGATTCGGTGGCGGCCTCGATCAGATCGGCCACGCCTTCGGCTTGTGCCAAGTCCATTTTGTCATTGAGAAAGGCGCGCTGGGTGAATTCGCCCGCGTGCGCGAGGCGAATGTTCGGAATGGCGTTGAGACAGCGGCGCAGCAGCAGTTGCATGACCACGGGGCCGCCATGTCCTTGCAATTCGAGCACATGCTCGCCGGTGTAGGAGTGCGGCGCGGGGAAGTAGAGCGCGATGCCGTGGTCTATCGCCTGACCATCCGCCTCATAAAATGCACCGTAATGCGCGTGACGAGATGTTGGTGTGCGCTGACATATTTGTTCGGACAATGCCAAAATGCTCGCTTGCGCACCCGAAGCGCGAATCACACCGATGCCACCGCGACCGGGTGCGGTGGCGATGGCGACGATGGTTTCGGTAGCGGATGCGTTTGAGTTCATGGCGGGTAATGTGTTTGGCTAAGACGCTTGCTCACTATGCTTGTGTACGGCGGTGCTTGCGTCTACAATCCTTGATTTTTGGGTATTTTAGCATGGTCACTTGGAATGAAGTGGGCTTGTTTGCGTTGTGCGCCGCGACTTCAACGTTGACGGCAGTTATTGTGTGTGGGTGGCGGTATGACGTTGCTGGCGACTTTGCCGAATGTCTTGGCGCCGAATTTGGTGATTCCGATTCATGGTGCGACGCAGCTCATCAGCAATTTATCACGTATGGCGCTGGATTGGCGGTTGGTGGCGTGGCGCTTGATTTGGCCTTTTTTACCCGGTGCGGTGGTGGGTGCGGTGTTGGGGTTTTTGCTGCTCGATGGCTTTTCGTTTGAGTATCTGCCGTTGATTTTGGGTGTATTTATATTGTTGGTCACGTGGACGAGGCTGGTGCAGCGCTCGGGTGTGTTGTTTAATAATATGACGGTGCTCGGGGTGTTTTTGACCAGTACCTCGCTGTTCATCGGCTCGATGGGGTTGGTTTTGCCATCGGTGCTGTTGCATCAGGGGCTGAAAAAGGATGAGGTGCTGATGACGCAGTCGGCGATGATGGCGGTGATGCATGCGTTTAAGGTATTGACCTATGTGGCGGCGGGTTTTGCTTTTTGGCGCTACGGCGGGATGATGGCGATGATGCTCAGTGGCTCGGTGCTGGGCTCGTATGTGGGAAAACATTTGCGCGGTCGGATCGGCGAGGAGCGCGGTGTTTGGCTGCTCAAATGGACGGTGACAATTTTGGCGGTGCAGTTGATTGTGCGCTGGCGGTGGGAAAATGGACGCGGTTTTTTGTGAGGGTGTTTGTTTTGTGCAGGTGAATGTGTGTTAATCGGTTACTGCGCTTGCATTGAGGCGGTTAACGCGGGTATGATGAGCCCGTTTTTACCCTTCCTTTCGTCAGACCCACGCCATCCGTGGGTTTTGGTGTTATAAGAAATAGAGCAGCCAATGAGCAAAACCCTAATTATTGCAGAGAAACCTTCAGTCGCTAACGACATCGCCCGCGCGGTCGGCGGCTGTGTGAAAAAAGACGACCATCATGAGAACGATCAGTATGTGATCGCCTCGGCGGTCGGTCATTTGCTCGAATTGGCGGTTCCCGAGGAATACGAGATCAAACGCGGCAAATGGAGCTTCACGCACCTGCCGCACATTCCACCGCATTTTGACCTCAAGCCTATTGCGAAATCTGAGGCGAAACTCAAATCTTTGGCAAAGCTCTTGCGTCGCAAGGACGTGGATCACGTGATTAACGCATGCGACGCGGGGCGCGAGGGCGAACTGATTTTCCGCTACATCATACAGTACACCAAGGCCAAGCAACCATCGCAACGCCTGTGGCTGCAAAGCATGACCCCGCAAGCGATTCGCGATGGTTTGGCAGATCTGCGCACGGACGCGCAGATGCTCAATCTGGCCGATGCGGCGCGCTCGCGCTCCGAGGCTGATTGGCTGGTCGGGATCAACGGCACACGAGCCATGACCGCGTTTAACTCGCGTGACGGTGGCTTTTTCCTGACTACCGTAGGCCGTGTGCAAACGCCGACACTGACCATCGTGGTCGAGCGCGAAGAGGCGATTCGTCGCTTTGTCTCGCGCGACTACTGGGAAGTGCACGCCGAATTCGTTTGCGCGCAGGGCGTGTACAACGGCCGCTGGTTCGACCCGAAATTCGATAAAAACGCCAAAGACAATCTCAACGATCCTGAGCGCAAAGACAACCGTCTGTGGAGCAAAACCGCCGCCGACACCGTGGTCATGGCCTGCAAAGGACACAACGGCAGCGTGACCGAAGAGTCCAAACCGACCACGCAGATGGCGCCGGCATTGTTTGACCTCACCAGCTTGCAGCGCGAGGCGAACGCGCGCTTTGGCTTCTCCGCGAAAAACACCCTCGGTCTGGCGCAGGCGCTGTACGAAAAGCACAAAGTGCTGACCTATCCACGTACAGATTCCAAGGCCTTGCCCGAAGATTACATCAATACGGTCAAGCAAACCGTCGCCATGCTCAAGGAGCAGGACAACTACACGCGCTTTGCCCAGCAGATCGAAAAGAACAACTGGGTCAAGCCGAACAAACGCATTTTTGACAACACCAAAGTGAGCGATCACTTTGCGATTATCCCTACATTACAAGCGCCTAAGCATCTATCCGAGCCGGAACAAAAACTCTACGACCTCGTGGTCAAACGCTTCATGGCCGTGTTTTATCCGGCTGCAGAATTCATGGTCACCACGCGCGTGACCAAGGTCTCGGGTCATCATTTCAAAACTGAAGGGCGCGTTTTGAACAACCCTGGTTGGCTGGTGATCTATGGCCGCGATCAACAAAAAGACGACGATATGCTCGTTGCCGTAGCCGCTGATGAAAGCGTATTGACCGAAAAAGTCGAACCCAAAGCCCTGCAAACCCGACCTCCGGCACGCTATTCCGAGGCGACCTTGCTCTCGGCGATGGAAGGTGCGGGCAAACTGCTGGACGATGAGGAGCTCAAAGAAGCCATGAGCGGCAAAGGGCTGGGTACACCGGCGACGCGCGCCGCGATCATCGAAGGGCTGCTGACCGAAAAATACCTCGTGCGCGAAGGGCGCGAAATGCACCCGACCGCCAAAGCATTCCAGCTGCTCACGCTGCTGCGTGGCTTGGGTGTCGAGGAATTGACCTCGCCTGAACTCACCGGCCTGTGGGAAAACAAACTCGCGCAAATGGAGCGTGGCGAGCTGCATCGCGACAGTTTCATGCGCGAAATCGCCAAAATGGCGCAGATCATCGTCAAACGCGCGAAAGAATTCGAGGCCGATACCGTGCCGGGCGACTACGCCACGCTGAAAACCCCATGTCCGAGCTGCGGCGGCGTGATTAAAGAAAACTACCGTCGTTTCGCCTGCACGCAATGCGAATTTTCCCTGTCGAAAACCCCGGGCGGTCGCACGTTTGAAATCGAAGAAGTTGAAGATTTGCTCAAAACGCGCGAAACTTCGTTGTTGCAAGGGTTCCGCAGCAAAATGGGGCGACCATTTGCCGCGATTTTGCGCATCGTTGAGGACAAAGACGCGCCGGGCGGTAACAAAATGGAGTTCGATTTCGGCCAAAGCAAAGAAGACGAAGAAGCGCCGGATTTCA
>CAYPYQ010000037.1:0-2659 GCA_964414735.1 uncultured Hydromonas sp. | reverse complement strand
CCGATGGTGAACGGTATCGGCTGCGCAAACATTGGCCCAGCAAACGCAAAGCTGTGAAACTCGCCGTTCTCCCCACACGGATCCACGTCCTGCGGCAAATCGCGCAGTAATGCCGCATCAAAGGTACGTCCGGCGAACGCTTTGGGCAGTTGTTTGGGATTGACGCAGGTCAAGACGGATTTCAATCCGACGGCGACCATGGTTTGCGACAGCTCGACGGTATTCGCGCCCCACAGCGGGAAGACCGGTGTGATGCCTGTGCCTTGCAAATGCTCTTCACGATAACGGCGCACGTCCTCCAAAAATAAATCGCCAAAGGCAAAATGTGTCACGCCATCGCTTTTAGCTTGCTCGACAAACTCGCTCATGACCTGCGCGTATTGCTCATTGCTGCACGGATAGGGAATGTAAATAATGTGTAGCGGCAAACCGGCCGCCTGCGCCTGCCGTTGCAGCAGCTCCGTGCGCACGCCATGCATGGCGACACGACTGAATTCCTGATTGACCGTGCAAAACAGTCCGACCAGTTCAATTTCGGGGTTTTGGCGCAGGGTGTGCAACGCCCATGCGCTGTCTTTGCCGCTACTCCATGATAATAGGGTGATTTTTTTCATATTTTGCTCGTGTGATCAACAGGTGCAGGCTATCACCGCCGTTTGTGCATTGTCAATGCGGATTGTTAATCACGATGCGACGTTCAGTTTGTTACAATACCACCTTATCTATTTCACATTGATTTTTAAATCTGCCCATGAGTTTAGACGACCGCGCCAGCAGGCTATTGACCACCTTGGTTCACCAATACATCGCACAGGGAACGCCCGTGGGATCGCAGGCGCTCACACACAGCGCGGGGCTATCGCTCTCGCCCGCCACCGTGCGCAATGTCATGGCCGAACTGGAGCATCTGGGCTTTATCACCAGCCCGCATACCTCAGCCGGACGCATTCCGACACCGGCGGGCTATCGATTTTTTGTCGACGCCATGATGACGGCGGGGCAATTCTCTGCGGATGAATCGACCCATTTATCCGAACACGAGTTGACTGCGTTCGCAGCCGACACGCCAACGCGCATGGCGAATCACGCGGCGCAGACGCTCTCGCAGCTCTCGCATTTTGCCGGCATCATCGCCACACCGAAACGCTCGCAGGTGTTCGGCCAAATCGACTTTCTGCAACTCTCACCGAACCGCATTCTGGTGGTGATGGTGACACCGGAAGGCGATATTCAAAACCGCCTATTGCAGTTGGCACACACATACTCTCCCAGCCAACTGGTATCGGCGGCGAATTATCTGAACACGCACTTTGCGGGCAAGACCTTTGATCACATTCGCCTCGAATTGATGCGTGAGCTCAATCATCTGCAACGCGACGTGTCGGAACTGATGCAGCAAGCAGTCACGCCGATTAAAGCCGAATCAGCGGACGATGACACGCTGATCGTCAAAGGCGAGCGCCATCTGCTGGATGTGAGCGAGTTTGCGAATAATATGCAACGATTGCGCATGACCTTTGATCTGTTCGACGAAAAAACCCGCCTGCTGCAACTACTGGAGCAAACGCGTACAGCGGGCGGGGTGCAGGTATTTATCGGCGGCGAATCCGATACTCTGCCGTTTGACGGTGTATCGCTGATCTCGGCGCCCTACACGGTGAACAATCAAGTCATCGGCACGCTCGGCGTGATCGGCCCATCGCGCATGGCGTATGATCGGGTGATCCCGCTGGTCGATGTCACCGCGAAACTCCTGTCCCGCGCGATGCAAAATTTTTCCTAATATTTATGTCCGAACTTGTTCCTCAAACCGCCGTTTTACTTGTCAATCTCGGCTCACCCGACGCGCCGACCGCACCGGCGATTGCGCGCTATCTACGCGAATTTCTCAGCGACCGGCGCGTGGTGGATTTACCCAAATGGCTGTGGTCGCCGATTTTGAACGGCATCATTTTGCGCCGCCGTCCGGCGCGGCTCGTACCGCTGTATGAAATGATTTGGAACTACGACGTTGCGCCCGAAAATGGCGCACCGCTCAAGGCCATCACGCTGGCACAGGCCGAAGCCTTGCAAGATTATTTCACCCAAAACAACCTCGATCATCTGAGCGTGTACTGGGCGATGCGCTACCAAAATCCGTCCATCGCCTCGGTACTGCGTCAAATCGCGGATGACGGTATCTCCCGCGTGGTACTGCTGCCACTGTACCCGCAGTACTCTCTGACCACGACCGAAACCGCGCTGGAGGAAATTGCACGTCAAATCTCAGTACAAAAATTACCGCTGACAACACAAACGGTACGCGACTATCATCAGCATCCGACGTACATTCAGGCGTTGGTTCAATCCATTCAAACGCATTGGCAAACGCACGGTCAGCCAAACTTTGCCAATGGTGATAAACTGCTTCTGAGTTTCCACGGCATCCCCGAGCGCAATGTGCGTCTGGGCGATCCGTATCAAGCGCAATGCGAGGCCACGCACCGTGCATTAACGACTGCTTTAAACCTACCGAACCATGCCGTACAGCTGTCATATCAATCGCGCTTTGGGGCACAAAAATGGCTGCAGCCGTATTCGATTGACACGCTGACCCAATTGGCGCAATCGGGTACGCGTCGCGTGGATGTGCTCTGCCCGGGTTTTTCCGCAGATTGTT
>CAYPYQ010000036.1:0-1131 GCA_964414735.1 uncultured Hydromonas sp. | reverse complement strand
TGTGGCACACGCACATCGCACCATCCGAAACCTTGGTGTTCTATATGGGCGGTCAACGTCGCCAAGCCATCGCGCAGACATTGTTGAACAAAGGTTTTGCTGCTGACACGCCAGTGATTATGGTGTTCGGCGCGAGCTGGTCAGATGAAGCCATCGTTCGGCTGAACTTAGGCGAGCTGGCGCACAATACTCAGGATGCCGAGCATCATGCGCCATGTATTATTTTGGTCGGTGCGGGTTTGCGTGCGGTTTAACCAGAAGCAGAATCGGTGAGCATACGCACCGCGTATTCCGCCATCGCCTGCCGCATCCAATCACTTTGCCCCAAAGCCGGTGCAATTTGAATCATGACATCAGGATGCGTCATTTGCGCCGCTTGAATCATTTTTTGTAAATCCTCAGCTATGTGTTTACCCACGCCGAAAAACAGCGGCACGATGCGAATGTCGCGCACGCCTTGTTGTGTTAAATCGTGTATCGCTTGATCGACTGATGGCGACATCAATTCGAGAAAAGCCAACTGCACCGCTACCGCTTGCCCCTGCTCAACCAACAGCACTTGCACCTTTCGCGCAATATCATCAAACGGCTCACGCCATGTCGGATTGCTGGAGCCGTGGGCAAAAAGAATCAGTGCTTGTGTGTATGTCGGGGCTGTATTCATAGACCGCATTGTACCCGCAAACGCAAAATCACAGGTAGTGATAAAATCCAGCCTCCATTATACGAATCCAAGCATATGAAAACGAACTACCCCACCATCGATCAATTCATCGGCAATACGCCGCTGGTGCGCCTGCAACGCATGAACGCCGATATTTTACGCGAGCGCAACAACGTCATTCTCGCAAAATTAGAGGGCAACAATCCCGCCGGTTCGGTCAAGGATCGCCCAGCGCTGTCGATGATATTAGAGGCCGAACTCCGTGGCGATATTCAGCCGGGAGACACCTTGATCGAAGCGACCAGTGGTAACACCGGCATTGCGCTGGCAATGGTCGCGGCCATGCGTGGCTACAAAATGATTTTGATCATGCCGGATAATTTGAGTGTGGAACGACGCGGCTCGATGACGGTGTACGGCGCACAACTGATTTTGACCGAAGCCGCCCAAGGGCAAGGGATGGAATA
>CAYPYQ010000035.1:0-4105 GCA_964414735.1 uncultured Hydromonas sp. | reverse complement strand
TCACTGTGCAATTTTTGCGCTGATCGCCGGAACGTACACACCGATTTTGCTGATCGGGGTGAATAATCAAAAGGCATTGGTGCTGTTTTGGGCGGTTTGGAGCATCGCACTGGTCGGAATCATATTCAAAATGTTTTTTGTACACAGGTTTGAGAAGGTATCGTTGGCGGCATATCTGGGGATGGGCTGGCTGTCGGTGCTGATTATCAAGGATATGGTGCGTGCGTTGGATCCTTCGGCGCTCACCCTGATTGTGGTCGGCGGGGTGCTGTATACGGTGGGCACGCTGTTCTATGCAGCAAAAGATCGTCGATACACTCATGCGATTTGGCATTTGTTTGTACTCGGCGGGGCGGTGTGCCATGCGTTGGCGATTTGGTTGTATGTGGTGAGATAATCCACAACTCAACGGAGTTTTGTCATGTCTCATTCCTTGTATCAATTGCTCAATCGTTTAGAGCGAGTGCGTATTCATTTTACTTTGGGGCGTTATCGTGATGACACGATCTTGGTGACGCTCACGCTGGTGGGTGAGCGCGTGGAAATCGATGTGTTTGAGGACGGGCATATGGATGTATCTCGCTTCAGAGGATCAGAGGATATTGTGGGTGATTGGGAGCTGGTTCAACAGATCATTGAGGCACATACCGATTGAGGGATATTCAGAGTTGGGGAAAATAGCGGTCTGATGTATTGGGTGGGCTATTGTTTGAACTTGACAAGACGACTGGTCTATTTTAGAATGGCCGCATGAAAACAGTACAGAATGACACCCGAGCGCATATTTTGGATGTGGGCTATCAGCTGATCGCACAAAAAGGTTTTGTGGGTGTGGGCTTGGCCGAAATCTTGCAGCAGGCGGGCGTGCCCAAGGGCTCTTTTTATCATTATTTTCCGTCGAAGGAGCTGTTCGGTCAGGCATTGATCGAGCATTATTTTGAGGATTATGTGACGCGACTGAGTGCTTTGTTTGCCGATGTGAAAAAACCGGCGCGTGAACGGCTGATGGCGTATTGGCACTATGTGCTGGAAACGCAGGCGGCTAATTGTTGCGAGGGCAGTGATGGCCAGCGTTGCTTGGTGGTCAAGCTCAGCGCGGAAGTGGCTGATTTGTCTGAGTCAATGCGTATGGCTCTGCTTAGCGGTTATCGCGAAGTGATCGCGCTGATTGCTCAGTGTATGCGGGATGGTGTGGCGGATGGCTCGCTACCGGCACGTTTGTTTCCTGATTTGGATGCGCAGATTCTGTATCATCTGTGGCTGGGTGCGAGTCTGGCGAATAAGCTGACCAAGGATGGGGCGCCATTGTCCGCAGCTTTACGCCACACCGAGCAGGTTTTGGCGATGTGATGTATGATGTTGCCAATAGGTATCTGTAGGTAGTTAAGGGTTGTTTGTGATAACGGTTGGATGGGCAAGTGTAAATGAAAGCACTTGTCTTTTTTAGAATTATTTTATAGACGACTGGTCTAATTTTTGAGGGGTATTTATGGCTCACGAAGTTTTATTTGAAAAAGTAACGTTCGGACAAACCGAGTTGAATAATCGCATTGTGATGGCACCATTGACGCGGCTGCGCGCCATCGAGCCGGGTGATATTCCAACGCCGTTGGCAAAAACTTATTATGCGCAGCGCGCTTCGGCAGGTTTGATTGTGACCGAGGCGACGCAAATTTCAGCTCAGGCCAAAGGTTATGCCGGTGCGCCGGGATTACACACCTCAGAGCAAGTCGCTGCGTGGCAGGAAATCACGCAGGCAGTGCATGACAAGGGCGGCAAAATTGCGGTGCAACTGTGGCACACCGGTTTGGTATCGCACTCGAGTTTACAACCGAATGGTCAAGCGCCGATTTCCGCTTCGGCTGTTGCTTTGGGCGGGCGCACGTCACTGCGCGATGAAAATGGTTTGCCGATGCGTGCGGAAACGACACCGACACGCGCAGCGAGTTTGGATGAGATCAAACAAGTAATCGCCGATTTCGCTGCCACGACGGCTCGCGCACGCGAAGCGGGCTTTGACTTTGTAGAAATTCATGGTGCGCACGGTTATCTGCTCAGCCAATTCTGGGCGGCGCATACCAATCAGCGTACTGATGAGTACGGCGGTAGCCGCGAGAACCGCGCGCGTTTGATGCTGGAGGTAGTGGATGCGTGTATCGCCGCGTGGGATAAGGATCACATTGGGATTCGCATTTCACCGCTCGGCTCGTTCAACAGCGTGCACATGGGCGAGAATGAGGACGATCAGCTGTATTTGATCGCTGAGTTGAATAAGCGCGGTTTGGCATTTTTACATATTTCCGAACCCGATTGGGCGGGCGGTGCGCCGTTTTCATTGGAGTTTCGTCAAAACATTCGCATAGCCTACGCGGGCACGATCATCGGTGCGGGTGCGTACGATGCGAAAAAAGCGGAGGAGTTGATCGATGCGGGTTTGATTGATGCGGTTGCGTTTGGCCGTGCGTTCATCGCTAATCCGGATTTGGTCGAACGCATTGCGCAGGATGCGCCGCTTAATCAAATGGATCCGGCGACCAGCTACGGCGGCGGGGCAAAAGGTTACACGGACTACCCGACTTTGGCGGGTTAATAATCGCAATTGGATTATCAATTGCAATCAACACAGGAGAAGTAAATGGAAGCAATTTATACAGCAAAAGCCGTGGTAAGCGGCGGGCGTGACGGTTCTGCACGCACAGAGGACGGACAATTGGAATTGAAATTGGCTGTGCCGAAACAAATGGGCGGTAAGGGCGATGGCACGAACCCTGAAGAGTTATTCGCGGCTGGTTATGCGGCGTGCTTCATCGGTGCTTTGAAAGTCGTTGCCGCACAAGCCAAACAAAAACTGCCGGAGAATCTGCGCATCGAAAGCCAAGTCGGTCTGGGCAAAGTCGGCGCGGGTTATGGCATCAATGCAGCGTTGGCAGTGTTTTTGCCGGGTATGGACGAAGCGGTAGCACAGCAGTTGGTCAATCAAGCGCATCAGGTCTGCCCGTATTCGAATGCAACGCGTGGCAATATTGAGGTGAATTTGTCGGTTCATGTTTAAATGATTTGATTGGATAGTGCTCCTCTTGCTCTATCTTTACCGCTTCGGATTATCGGAGCGGTTTTTTTATATGCGTTTTTCTCTTGTGTCTCGAATGTGCTTCAAACACAGGATTACCTCGTATTCGAGTGGCTAAAAGCTTGCGTTTGCATGGGTTTTTGCCTATGATGGAGCGGTAAGCTGGATGGGCGGTTGTTCGTCGGAGAACGCCGTCCGTTTTCTTTTTTATTGCTCAAATTCGTGGAAAAAACTATGTCTGATGCTGTTGCTACCCATCTCATGCCTGTGTTCAATCGTTTGCCGGTCGCGTTCACGCACGGTGAAGGCGTTTGGCTCACGGATACGCAGTGGCGACGATATCTCGACGCACTGGCGGGCATTGCCGTCAATGGTTTGGGTCACAATCATCCGAAACTGGTCGCGGCTTTGCAAAAGCAGGTCACACAGTTGATCCACGTATCAAATTTGTATCAAGTACCCGAACAGGACGCGGTGGCTAATCGCTTGGCCGCGTTGACCGGTATGGATCACGTGTTTTTCGCCAACAGCGGTGCGGAGGCCAACGAAGGGGCGATCAAATTGGCGCGTCTGTATAGCCAACAGCAGGGTAAGGCGAATGCCAAAATCATCGTGATGACCGAGGCGTTTCATGGCCGCACATTGGCGACCCTGACCGCGACGGGCAATGTTAAAGTACAAAAAGGTTTTGAACCGCTGGTAACGGGCTTTGTGCGTGTGCCATTTAATGACGTTGAGGCGATTCGCGCGCTGCAATCTGATTCGGCGGATGTGGTAGCCGTAATGCTCGAAGTGGTGCAGGGTGAGGGCGGATTGTCCGCGCTGTCGCAAGGTGCGTTGACTGAAATTCGCGCGATTTGTGATGCGAATCAATGGCTGTTGATGCTCGATGAAGTGCAAACTGGCGTGGGGCGCACTGGCAAATGGTTTGCGCATCAAATCGAAGGCGTGAAGCCCGATGTGATGACGCTGGCCAAAGGCTTGGGTTCAGGCGTTCCGGTCGGCGCTTTACTGACCGCAGGGCGTGCGACGGGC
>CAYPYQ010000034.1:0-11951 GCA_964414735.1 uncultured Hydromonas sp. | reverse complement strand
TCTTCGAGCAGCGTACGACGTGCATCACCGAATTTTTTCGCATCGGCTTCGATTTCCTTGATGAGCAAACGTTTCAATACACTTTCGTCATTGAGCAGCTCGTACAAACCCATCAATTCTTCACGCAATCCCATCAACTCTTGCTCGATTTTAATCGCTTCAAGCCGCGCCAATTGACGCAAACGGATTTCGAGGATGTCTTCGGCCTGACGTTCGGACAAACCGAATCGCTCGATCAGCGCAGGTTTTGGCTCGTCCGATTCACGGATGATGGCAATCACTTCGTCAATATTGAGCAGGACGATTTCGCGCCCTTCGAGAATATGAATACGGTCGGACACCTTCTGCACGCGAAACTGCGTACGACGCGTGACCGTATCGCGGCGGAATGAAATCCACTCGGTCAACACTTCACGCAGCGATTTTTGACACGGACGGCCATCGCGCCCGACCATCACCAAATTCAACGACACCGAGCCTTCCAAACTGGTGTTGGATAACAAGAAATTGCTGAACTCTTCCACCGAAATATTTTTGGATTTCGGCTCAAACACCAGACGCACTGGCGCGTCCTTGCCTGATTCATCGCGTACGGTATCGAGCATGGACAAAATCAGTTGTTTGGTATTTTGCTGCTCCGGCAGCAGCGATTTTTTGCCGGTTTTCACTTTCGGATTGGACAGCTCTTCGATTTCCTCCAGCACCTTTTGGCTGGACGTATTCGGCGGCAACTCGTACACCACCAGCTGCCACTGCCCGCGTGCCAATTCCTCGATATGCCAACGCGCACGCACTTTGATCGAGCCTTTGCCCGTCGCGTACATCTGCACAATTTCGTTCAAATTATTGGTGATCTGACCGCCGCCCGGAAAATCCGGTGCGGGCAAAATCGCGGCTAAATCCTCATCCGGCAGATTCGGTCGTTTGATTAACGCCACCGCCGCTTGCGCCACTTCATTCAGATTGTGCGACGGAATCTCAGTCGCCATACCGACGGCAATACCCGATGCGCCGTTGAGCAATACGAATGGCAACCGCGCGGGCAGCAGCTCCGGCTCCTCCATCGAGCCATCGTAGTTGGGGACAAAATCCACCGTACCCATGTCCAATTCATCGAGCAGCAACGACGCAATCGGCGTCAAACGCGCTTCGGTATAACGCATCGCCGCCGCACCATCGCCGTCACGCGAGCCGAAGTTCCCCTGCCCGTCAATCAGCGGATAGCGCAGCGAAAAATCCTGCGCCAAGCGCACCAGCGCCTCATACGCGGACGAGTCGCCGTGCGGATGGTATTTACCCAGCACATCACCGACCACACGCGCGGATTTCACCGGTTTGGCATTCGCTGCCAGCCCCATCTCGTGCATCGCGTATAGAATGCGGCGCTGCACCGGTTTTTGTCCATCAGCCACATCGGGTAAGGCTCGGCCTTTGACCACCGATACCGCGTAGTCCAAATAGGCTCGCTCGGCATACTGCGCGAGTAGCACGCTGCTGTCGTCGTTTTCTACCACCAATAAATCGTCAGAATTTGACATGAATGTCCCAATAAGAAAAAAGCCCTTAAAAATTAAGGGCTCATTTTAAATGAAGATGCGGTATTTAGCTATCTGTAAGACCAAGTTATAAGGCCAGTTCCGTTCAGTTGGGCTTCAGTTTGCCACCGGCGCATTGCCCAAGCGTTGCATCGCGCGACGCGAGCTGTTTGCCGGCGTAGAGGTCATAATCACGCGGCCTTTTTTACTGGCTGAGGCATTGCGGATATTCACGTTGATGTTGCCGTGACCGATGCTGTTACCACTGTACACTTGATAGTACTGCATCACGGTGCGCACGTAATTTTGTGTTTCTGCATACGGTGGAATGCGGTGATTGTATTTATAAACCGCGCCTTCGCCTGCATTGTACGCAGCGATAATCAAATCGGTACGCCCCGGGAACATGCGTGACAAATCGCGTAAATAGCGCACACCCGCATAAATATTGCGCTCAGGGCTCATCAGTTGCTCGGCTGAAACGCCATAGCGCGCGGCGGTCGGTGGAATGACTTGCATCAAGCCCATGGCATTTTTCGGCGACAGCGCCGTGGAATTAAACCCTGATTCAGCCGCCATCACAGCTTTCACCAAATTGATATCCACACCGTGTGTGGTTGCGTGTTTGCGAATGGTCGCTTCATAACGCGCCAAGCCCGGATTATTCAGCAAACGGCGTTGCACCGAAGCCGACGCGCCACCGTAATTGTACAAACCGGCGCTGCCCAAATTGGTGTCAGGCATCCCGACGGCCAATTTGATGTCGCTGTCCATCACCGGACCGGCATTGGCAAACAGTTGGTAACGATCATCCAGTTTTTGTAATGAGTAATGCGGCACGCCCATCTCATCGACGTACACATACAATCCGCCTAAAACGCTGACTTCGCTGTCCTGCGATTTGCTGGCTTTGGTTTGATCGCGCGATGGCGCTTTTTTAGACGCTTTACCGGCCTTTTCGCTTGGCACGGCAACCGGCGCGGTCAAATCCGCTCGCGGACTGAGCACGATGATGTCACTGGTGTCCGCAACGGTATTTATGATATTGGCCGATGGCGCAGTGCCAGCGGCAGACATGGCAGGTGGCGTGAGCAGCTCGTCATGCACCGCTTCGTCCGCCGATGCGATTTGGGCAAACGCCATAGCCGACAGTACGACGGAACTGAATACAGACCAACGGAATTTCGATTTTAAAATCATCATACGAACTATTTTATTCAAAGAGACAGGCAGCCTAAACCTTGATCGTGGAAACAATGCGGCTTGTCTCAAAAAAATCATTAATTGTTGTATTTTACATTAAAAACAATTACTTAATGCGGTAGTTGACTTTTTATCGATATCCTATGCGCAAACTCGCCACTCATCCATCGTTCGTTATATGCGTTCGTTATATATCCGCTTCAGCCATATTGCCTTTTTCTTCGAGCCAAGCGCGACGTGCAGCGGCTTCGGATTTACCCATCAGCATATGCATCATGGTTTTGCTATTCCCCGCATCCACAACCTGAGATAGACGGCGCGTATCGGGATTCATGGTGGTTTCCCAGAGCTGTTCGGCGTTCATTTCGCCCAGACCTTTGAAGCGCGACACTTGCCATGAGCCATCTTTCAAGCCATCCTTGAGCAGCTTATCCTGCGTGCGATTGAGTTCATCCACATCCAGACAGTACACTTTCTGCGCCTGTTTTTTACCTCGAGCCGGTACGTCCACACGGAACAGCGGCGGGCGGGCGATGTGCACATGCCCTGCTTCGATGAGCTTTGGAAAATGTTTGAAAAACAGGGTCAATAGCAGCACTTGAATATGCGAGCCGTCCACGTCCGCATCGGACAAGATGCAGATTTTGCCATAACGCAAACCGGACAAATCCGGCGTGTCGTTGATGCCATGCGGATCCACACCGATGGCGACGGCAATGTCATGCACCTCGTTATTCGCAAACAGGCGGTCTTTGTCCACTTCCCAAGTATTCAGTACCTTACCGCGCAGCGGCAAAATCGCTTGGAACTCTTTGTCGCGCCCCATTTTTGCTGAACCGCCCGCCGAGTCACCCTCGACCAAAAATAGCTCGTTCTGGCCAATGTCTTCCGATTCACAATCAGTCAGCTTACCCGGCAAAACCGCCACGCCGGAGCTTTTCTTTTTCTCAACTTTTTGCGCGGCTTTGTTGCGCGCTTGCGCCTGCGCGATGACCAACTCAGCCAGCGCCTTACCATAATCCACATGCTGATTGAGCCACAATTCAAGCGCTGGTCGGGTTGCTTGCGCCACCAGTTTCACCGCGTCACGGTTATTCAAACGCTCCTTGGTTTGCCCTTGGAATTGCGGATCGAGCACTTTGGTGGAGAGTACAAACGACGCGCGACTGAACACGTCATCGGAAATCAGCTTCACGCCTTTGGGCAGCAGCGCATGCAACTCAATGAAACTTTTCACCGCACCGAATACGCCTTCGCGTACCCCCGCCTCATGCGTACCGCCTGCCGGAGTGCTGATCAGATTAACATAACTCTCACGCAGCAAGCCGCCCTCGCGTGTCCACGCGATCACCCATTCTGCACCTTCACCCTCGGCGAATTGTTCATCATTCGCACCGGCAAAGGAGCTGCCCGAAAACAGTGGAATCAGCGCATCTTGCTCCAAGTTTTCGCGCAGATAGCCTTGTAAACCATCTTGATACAGCCACGTCTGCGTTTGTCCTGTTTTTTCGTTGGTCAATGTAACTTTGACACCGGACATCAGTACCGCTTTGGCGCGCAGCAGACGTTCTAATTCGGCCTGCGGGATGTTTGGCGAATCAAAATATTTCGGATCGGGCATGACGTGCACGCGCGTGCCGCTTTTCTTCTCACCACGTGTCGCTTCGCGCGTCTGCAACGGTGCGACCACATCCCCCGCAGAAAAGCCTATGGTAGCCACCTGTTTGTCACGCCAAACGGTCACATCCAAGCGCGTGGACAAAGCATTGGTCACGGATACGCCGACCCCATGCAAACCGCCGGAGAACGCATATGCGCCGCCGTCAGCTTTATTAAACTTACCGCCCGCATGCAAGCGTGTGAACACGATTTCCAGCACCGGCACACCTTCCTCCGGGTGTATCCCGATCGGAATCCCGCGCCCATCGTCCTCCACACTGATGGAACCATCGGCGTGCTGCGTCACCGCAATACTGGAACCAAATCCGCCCAGCGCCTCATCGGCCGCATTGTCAATCGCCTCTTGGATGATATGCAGCGGATTTTCCGTGCGGGTATACATGCCCGGCCGCTCTTTGACCGGCTCCAAGCCTTTGAGTACGCGTATGTCGGTTTCTGAATAGTGCTGATTCATATTTTTATGGGATAAAAAGCGATAAAGTCAACAAACAATTATTTTGAGATGCGGCATTGTACCGTAAGCGTCAGTGAATAACCAACAAACCCCGCAATTTGCGGGGTTTGTCATGTTTTTCGTAGCAAAGCATCAATCTCTGACCTTGCGCGTAATGGTATTGCGCCCGATCCCGAGCAATTGCGCGGCTTTCTGGCGGTGATTGTGCGTGTATTTGAGCGCTTCGTTAATCACGGTTTGCTCGAATTGGTCTTGAAGCTTGAGCATGACCGCCGGCACTTGATCGTTCAGTCCCTGACGAACCGCAATGCGCAGTAGCTCTTGCCAAGTACTCGTACCGGTCACGCCGCCCGCGGTCGCGCCTGCGGTCGCAGCCATGTCACTGGTACGCTCGCGTACATCCGGCGGCAGATCGGCTTCGTTCACCAGTTGCGTCGGCGTCATCACCGTCAACCACCGGCAAACATTATCCAACTGTCGCACATTACCGTTCCACGCGGCTTTTTGGCACACTTCGATGGCGGTGGGTGACAACACTTTGGGTACGGACAAGCTCAATTCTTTGGCCGCTTGTGTGAGGAAATGCTGCATCAGCTGCGGAATGTCCTCCGGTCGATCACGCAGCGCGGGCAGTTGAATACCCACGACGTTCAAACGATGGTACAAATCGGCGCGGAACAGCCCTTGCTCCACCCGCTGCGCGAGATTCTGATGCGTGGCTGCAATGATGCGCACATTGGTTTTGACCAATTCACTACCGCCCACGCGATAGAGCACGCCTTCGGATAACACGCGCAATAAACGCGCCTGCAAATCCAACGGCATATCGCCGATTTCGTCCAAAAACAGGGTTCCGCCTTCGGCTTCCTCAAATCGACCGATGCGCGCCTGTCCCGCCCCCGGGAATGCGCCTTTTTCGTGCCCGAATAATTCGGATTCGAGCATGTGCGCGGGAATCGCCGCCGTACTGATGGCAATGAACGTGCCTTGGCTGCGCGGGCTGGTGGTGTGAATCGCGCGCGCGACTAGCTCTTTGCCCGTACCGGTTTCACCTGTCAGCAATACATTCACTTCGGTGGAAGACAGCCGCCCGATGGTGCGCAACACCTGTAAAATCGCGGGGCTGCTGCCGAGCAGGCCGTAGCGCTGCGCCAGCCCCTCCGGCTCATCGTTCGGCGTAGCTGCGGCGAATTCTGTCGTGGTTTTATTCGGCTGAACAAAACGCTTGATCAGCGCGACCAGCTCTTCGGTATCGAAGGGCTTGGCAATGTATTCGGCTGCACCTTCTTGAAACGTTGATACGGCATTTTCTAAATCAGCATGCGCCGTCATCATGACGACAGGGACTTCGGGGGCAAGCTTTTTGAAGTCGCGCAACAGCGAAATGCCCGATACGCCCGGCATACGAATATCCGAGAGCAATAACGCCGGATAATCTCCTGGTTGACGTTTGTTTTCCGGTTGTTTATGCCAGTAGTTCAGCGCTTCGAGCACTTCCTGACCATCGGCGAACATGCGATAGGGCAGACGCGACTTTTGCAGGGCTTTGTCTAAAACCCAGCGTATGCTTTTATCATCGTCCACCACCCAAATCGTCGGTCTGTCGTTTAAGCCGTACATAAGGCCTCCTTGAATCCGTTCAATGTCATGCTGTTGTCAAAGCTGATAATGCGCACCGAGCTTCAATTATTTTTGACATCGCTGTATTGGCATGAGCGGATTATGCGACCAATGACATCATGTCATTGCAATACTTCAGTGCACAATTGTATCGCATTTGCACCTATTTGGTGCATTTGCTTCTTTGGAGTGAAATATGCTGCAATCGAATCATTTTGATTTCAAACGCGCACAACTTACGAATAGCTCACGACTGCAATGGCAGCAGCACCCGCATCTGTGTACGGTACGGACGTTGTGGCCGACTCACGACCTCAATCGTGCCGCCATGTTGTTGCGCAATCTGCATCGCCACCGATAAGCCCAGTCCGGTTCCGCCCTCGCGCTGCGTCACCAGCGGCAAAAACAGGGTATCGGCGATTTCAGCAGGAATACCGGGCCCGTTATCCAATACCGAAATTTCCAGCATCATGGCGTGTTTGACTTGATTAACCAAGCAGTGTCGCGCAATGCGTGTGCGCAGCGTGATTTTCGGCTTATCCACGTTCTCTTGACTCGACGCGCCCAAAACCGCCTGCGCCGCATTCTGAATAATGTTGAGCAACAATTGCTGTACATAATCCGCCACCGCACGCACCGGCGGAATGCTCACATCATAGTCGCGCAGCCATTCAATGCGCTCCTCACCGAACTCAACCAGTGCCAAACGAAACGCCTCATCACATACTTTGTGAATATTGATCATCTGTGCTTGCGCCATACCCTGACGATACGGCACCAAATACTGATCGACTAAATTTTTCAGACGATCCACCTGCCCCAGCACCATTTCGGTGTACTCGACCAACTCTGGTTGCAAAGTTTCCAGCTCGTCCTGCAATAACTGCGTCGCGCCGCGTATCCCGCCGAGCGGATTTTTAATCTCGTGCGCCAATTGTCGCATCAGCAATTGGTGACTTTGCGCATGTGCACGTAACTGCGTATCTTGCTGCACCTGCTCGTATGCGCCCAAATCAAAGCATTCCAGCATATAGCTCGGCTGTGGTGGAGATTGCTCTTCGGTGTTAGGCAAAGGCGAGAGTGCCACATAGATCGACAGTGGATTATCCAGCTCCGAGCCATCGCCTTGACGCACCATGCGCAGCACACAGCGATAGACCGAGTCGCTGCCGGTTTCAATATGGCGAATGATTTGTTTCAGTGTTTCGTCAGCCTCAAACCACTGCGTCAGCGGCATGTCATGCGCATGACTGCTCGGTGCGCGCAGCAGCATCTGCGCCGCAGCATTCAGATATTGAATACGCGCCTGCTGATCGAGGACAAGCAAACCCAATTGCAGCGCATCAAATTCAATGTGTGTATTTGCCATCGGCATAGAGGGAAAGGGTATCACGGTTGCATTCCAACGGTGTTGAGCTCGCGTCTGAGCGCAGCGATATTTGCCTCGGTCAGGCGGATGTTTTGTTTTAAATCTGCGACGCGATCCAAATATTTTTGGTAATTTTTTTCACTTCCCAGACGCTCCGGTTCACCATTACGATACTCTGCTTGTAACGCAGTCAAACGCTGTTCCGCTCCAATTAACTCCGCCTGCAAAATCCGCTGACGACCCAAGTCGCGCTGCCATTGCACATTCGCCGGAATCTGCGCGCCGACGATCAAAGTCTGTTCAGTCGGCTGCGGGTCGTTCCATGCGCGGGGATAAACCGGCACACCCGCCGCTATCGTAGGCGGCACCGATGTCTGCACTTGAGTGGCCGCAACATCAGCAGCGACTACTCGTGTGGTCACAGTTTTCACCATGCAAGCGCGCTCATCCGCGAGCGGCTGTGTATTGCGCAGCATGATCACGCCGCCTTGTTCACACACATAAATCGTGCTGTGAATTTTTTGCGCACCCGCTGCCTCGATGATTTCCTGTGCCTGTGCAACATTGAGCAAAAAAACATAGCTGAAAACCCCCAGTATCCATGACCCACACGCCTTTCGTAATAACGAATGGCATCGGCGAGGTACGGATTCAAACAATGGATTGGAGAAACGATTCATACACACCAGCGGTTAATTTTTGCTTCAAAATTTTGTTTCACATTATAGCGACTTTCAAATACGCCACCATTCAAAAACCTTAACTCAAACCATCATTTAAAAAATACGTAGGTATAAAAATGCCGATACTGTCGAGCAGCATCGGCATTCT
This sequence comes from uncultured Hydromonas sp., assembly GCA_964414735.1. Taxonomy (GTDB): domain Bacteria; phylum Pseudomonadota; class Gammaproteobacteria; order Burkholderiales; family Burkholderiaceae; genus CTSOIL-112. The sequence continues at coordinate 3,259 of CAYPYQ010000034.1, read as the reverse complement.
TTTGCTACTCGAGCAGCCCCGAGCGGCACCGTAAAATCACTGGCAATTACAGGCTGTAGTACATTTCAAATTCCAATGGATGAACGTTCATACGCATTTTCTTAACGTCTTCCATTTTCAGTTCAATGTACGCATCAATCATCGCTTTGGTAAACACACCACCGCGTGTCAAGAACTCGTGATCGGCTTCCAATGCTTCCAACGCTTGTTCCAAGCTGCTGCACACGGTTGGGATTTGTGCATCTTCTTCCGGCGGCAAATCGTACAGGTTTTTCAGTGCAGGGTCGCCCGGATGAATTTTGTTTTGGATACCGTCCAAACCTGCCATCAGCAACGCGGAGAAACACAAGTATGGGTTCGCCATTGGATCTGGGAAGCGCGCTTCGATGCGACGTGCTTTCGGATTCGATACGAATGGAATACGAATCGACGCAGAACGGTTTTTCGCAGAGTATGCCAATTTAACTGGCGCTTCGTAATGCGGAACCAAACGTTTGTACGAGTTGATCGATGGGTTACAGATCGCATTCAATGCGCGTGCGTGCTTGATGATACCGCCCACGTAGTACAACGCTGTTTCAGACAAACCGGCATAGCCGTCACCAGCGAAGGTATTCACGCCGTCTTTCCAGATTGATTGGTGAACGTGCATACCAGAACCGTTATCACCCACCACTGGTTTTGGCATGAAGGTTGCGGTTTTACCGTATGCGTCAGCGACGTTCAATACCACGTATTTCAACACTTGAGTCCAGTCCGCGCGTTGAACCAAAGTTGAGAATTTCGTACCGATTTCGTTTTGGCCTTGGCCTGCCACTTCGTGGTGATGCACTTCAACAGGCACACCCATTTGTTCCAACAACAAGCACATTTCAGAACGCATGTCTTGGAATGTATCCACTGGTGCGACTGGGAAATAACCGCCTTTCACGCCCGGACGATGACCCAAGTTCGTGCCATCATTTTTCCAAGAAGACGACCATGGCGCTTCGTCAGAGCCGATGCGCACGAAACAGCCTTGCATGTCGGTTTTAAAACGGATTGAGTCGAAAATGAAAAATTCCGGTTCCGGACCGAAGTACGCCGTATCGCCGATACCAGTTGATTTCAAATACGCTTCCGCACGACGTGCCAAAGAACGCGGATCACGTTCATAACCTTTACCGTCCGCTGGATCAATCACGTCACAAGTCAAAATCATCGTGGTTTCGGCTGTGAACGGGTCGATATTTGCTGTATTCGGATCAGGAATCAACAGCATGTCTGATGCTTCAATGCCTTTCCAACCCGCGATAGACGAGCCGTCAAATGCTTGGCCGGATTCAAATTTATCTTCGTCGAACGCAGAAATAGGCACAGAAACGTGCTGTTCTTTGCCCTTGGTATCGGTAAAACGAAAATCCACAAATTTAACGTCATGGTCTTTCACCATTTGCATGACTTTTGCAACATCACTCATATATCACTCCTGAAAAAGCGTTCACGAAAAACACATCAAACAAAAACACAATCAAAATATACAGCCGACAGTTTAACAATCCAAGCGTAAAACCCGCGTCTTTTTTGGTGCAAACCCAGCACATTTAGCACCATGTTGGTGCAAATCTCTTGTTTATCACTTCTTTGGTGCAAACAAACGCCGCTCTTTCCCCGCCAATAAATTCTGAATATTGCCCTGATGACGGTAAAACATCAGTACCACCATCAACATCATCGGCAGCAAAGCCCAACTCACACCCCAAAATGCGGCAAACAAAATCAACGCCGCCACACTCGCCGTCAACGATGCCAAAGACGAATAACGGAACAACGCCGCCATCGCAATCCACACCACAATCACCCACAAACCAATTTGCGCCGACAAACCCAACACCGCTCCCAAAAACGTCGCCACACCCTTACCTCCCTGAAAACGAAAAAAAATCGGATACAAATGCCCCAGAAAAGCCGCCAACGCCACCCATGCCAAAGCCAGCGGTGACAGCTCGCCCCATCGAGCCGCCAAATACACCGGCACAAAACCTTTCAACGCATCACCCAGCAACGTCAACAGTGCCACCTCCTTGCGCCCCGAGCGCAGCATATTCGTCGCCCCCGGATTACTCGAACCATACGAGCGCGGATCCGGCATCCCGAATACCCTAGACAAAACAATGGCAAACGAAATCGAGCCGACCAAATACGCCAGCACACACCACAAAAGCTCCGCAGAAAAACCCAGCATAAACACCTCACAAAAAACAATCACCACATTGTATCCAGACTCACAAACCATCGTCAAAAAACTTTTTGCTACAATACCAACGCAGTCAGCCAATCCCGCGTAAAACAGAAGCACCGAGCGCACAAACAGCCACACACAAAGGATCACCATGTACCCACAAAACAACGACCAACGCAACCGTGACGACGAGTTTGGCGTCACACTCAAAATCGCCACATTCAATCTGCGCAACTGCGCCCTGCCACACTTCCAGTTCTACGATAACCAAGACCCCTACGACGAAAACCTCTATCACGCCAAACTCGAATGGACCGCACGCCAAATCGACAACATCGAAGCCGACGTCATCGTATTTCAAGAAATCTTCCAAGTCCAAGCACTCCAAGAAATCCTACGCGCCAGCCGCACCATGAACCAAGCCAAACTCATCGCGCGCGACGCCGTCAAAATGCCGCCGAAAAACACCTGGGTACCCCAAGTCGCCATCGCCACCAAACTCCCCCTACTCGCCGACCCTATCTGGGTCAGTGACTACGGCGCCGGCATCAACCTCCCCGACTACGGCCAAACCGTCACCCAAATCACCCGTGCCGTCCCACACATCACCGTCAAACTCTACAACGGCAACCCCATGCACATCCTCGGCGTACACCTCAAATCCAAACGCCCAGACTACCTCGACACCGAAACAGCAGACAACGCCGACGACCTCGCCCTTGCCACCTACCGCTCACTCATGCGCCGAGGTGCCGACGCCGTCGCCCTGCGGCGCTACCTCAACCAAATACTCAAGGGCAACCGTATCCCCTGCATCATCGCTGGCGACTTCAACGACAACGCCCAATCCGTCACCTCCCAAATCATCGCCGGCTCCGGCGGCTTTGGCAAAACCTTCTTCGACAGCCAATTTTTCGATGCCGAACGCATCCAAACCCGCAGTGATCCGATGCGTAACGTCGTCTACTCCAACATCCACCAAGGCTCACTCGAAGTCCTCGACCACATCTTCGTTACCGAAGAATTCCATCCACAATC
>CAYPYQ010000033.1:0-1515 GCA_964414735.1 uncultured Hydromonas sp. | reverse complement strand
TTCGCGATACATGATATTTAATATTGCAGAGGGTTATTTAACCGTGACCAATACGCTCATGCCCGGACGTGCATTGGCAATCGGTGTGGTCGGGCGCGCTTTGATTTCAAAGGTGCGCATATCAAATCCACTGCTGTTGCGTGTGGCACGCCACGTGGCAAAGTCCGGCATGACCGAGCTGGCGTACACTTTAAAACGCGCCTTGATCGGTTTACCGTTGTCGGTCAGCGCAGGCAACTCGCCATCAAACTCATGACCAATGCCGAATTGCTCGATGAGGTCTTCACGCACATTCAGCACGACCCATTGATCGTTCAGATCCACCACGGTGAGCAGGGGTACGCCTTGCGGTACGATTTCGCCGACTTTGGCGATGACATCACCGACTTCGCCTTTGATCGGGCTGTGTAGGTTGGCTTCGTTTTGAGCAACTTCAACTTCTTCAACTACGGCAGATACTTGTTTGGCTTGGGCTTCGGCAGCAGCCTTGTCCTCGGCGCGTGCGCCGGTGTCCGCCATGTCGTATTGTGCTTTGGCGGCTTCGGCTTGTTTTTGTGCGGCAATATAGTTGGTGTAGGCTTCGTCGCGTTTTTGACGGGCGATCAGACCTTCGCGTGCGAGATTGTCTACACGCTGATAGCTGACTTTGGCCAGATTGGCAGCGGCTTGCGCACGCTGCCAGTTCGCGCGTGCCATTTCGATTTCCTGCGGACGGGCGCCGTTCTGCGCTTTTTGCGCTACGGCATCGGCTGCGTCACGGGCGGCTTGTGCTTGCTTGACCTTGGCTTGGATTTCCGGGCTGTTCATTTCGATCAGCGGTGTGTGGATGTCGATGGCTTGGCCTTCTTGTACCAGAATTTTACCGATGCGTCCCGATACCTTCGCGGCCACGTCGGTTTGCTGCGCATCCATTTGCCCTTGAATCACGGTCGGTTGTTTGCGCGAGGATAGCCAGACACCGAGGATGACCGCCAGCAGAATCAGGGCGACGAGTATGAGGGTGAAGATTTGCTTTTTCTTATTCATGGTTCATCCAGTGTTATCAACTTGGGATTAGCGGGTGATTTTTTGTGCTGCGCGGGTTTTGCCTGAGTTTAAAACTTGCTTGGTTTGGGCGGACACGGCTGCATTGTTAATCATGTGGTTGGTGCGCAGGCGCACATCGGCGCGTGCGGCGTAGTCGGTGAATGTTTCCGTCGTGCCGCAGCTATCGAGCAGCTGTGCCAGTGCTTGTACGTAGTCATTGCCGGCTTTGGCCTGCTCGGTCAGTGCTTGGAAATACTGGGTTTCAGCGGTCATCAGATCGGGAATGGTGGCTAAGCCTTCGCTGACGCTTTTGCGTTGCAAACGCACGAGCTCTCGTGTTAATTCAATGTTGGCATTCAATGCGAGGTAAGCCGTGCGTGCGTTTTCAGTCGCGCGCCAGTTTTTTTCAACCAATAGCAGGATGTCGTCCCGTACTTGCGCATCGCTGTAATTGGCTTGCATGACTTGCTGCTCGGCAGATTTGGCCAT
>CAYPYQ010000032.1:0-9115 GCA_964414735.1 uncultured Hydromonas sp. | reverse complement strand
GCACGCGTGTTAAAGCCAATGATCACCGCTTGCGACGCACTCGCCAAGTTCACGTCGGATTCGGAAATGCCGCCCACGCCCGCATGCACTACCTGAACTTTAACTTCGTCGGTCGAGAGTTTTTGCAATGATTGGCTCAATGCCTCTTGCGAACCCTGCACATCGGCTTTGATCAACAGGGTCAATGTCTTCACATCGCCCGCAGTCATTTGCTCAAACATATTTTCCAGTTTCGCCGCCTGCTGTTTGGCCAATTTCACGTCACGGAATTTACCTTGACGGAACAAGGCGATTTCACGCGCTTTGCGTTCATCAGCCAATACCAACAACTCTTCACCCGCAGCCGGAACGTCCGACAGACCTTGGATTTCCACTGGAATGGAAGGACCGGCCTCCTCAATCGTTTTGCCATCTTCATCCAGCATCGCACGCACACGACCGTACACACTACCCACCAAAACGTTATCACCTTTTTTCAGTGTGCCGCTTTGTACCAAGATAGTGGCAACAGCACCCTTACCTTTATCCAGTTTGGCTTCAATCACCAAACCTTTGGCTGGCGCGTCCACCGGTGCTTTGAGCTCCAACACTTCGGCTTGTAGCAATACGTTTTCGAGCAGTTCGTCCAAGCCCGTGCCTTTTTTCGCCGATACTTCGATGAACGGCGCATCGCCACCGTATTCTTCGGGCACGACTTCTTCGGCCACCAATTCGGTTTTCACGCGTTCCGGATTGGCTTCCGGTTTATCAATCTTATTAACCGCAACCACGATCGGCACGCCCGCTGCTTTCGCATGGGCAATCGCTTCTTTGGTTTGCGGCATCACGCCGTCATCCGCCGCCACGACCAGAATCACAATGTCGGTCGCTGCCGCACCACGCGCACGCATCGCGGTAAACGCTTCGTGACCCGGGGTGTCGAGGAAGGTAATCATGCCGCGATCCGTTTCCACGTGGTACGCACCGATATGCTGGGTAATCCCGCCCGCCTCGCCAGAGGCGACACGTGCACGGCGAATCGCGTCAAGCAACGAGGTTTTACCATGATCCACGTGACCCATCACGGTCACAACCGGCGCACGAGGCAACGATTCGGCATCCGCATGCTCTTCAGTTTCATCCAAGAACGCATCCGGATCGTCCAATTTCGCCGCGAAGGCTTTGTGCCCCATTTCTTCCACCACAATCATGGCGGTATCTTGATCAAGCACTTGGTTGATCGTGACCATCTGTCCCATTTTCATCAGAGATTTAATCACCTCTGAGGCTTTAATCGACATTTTGTGTGCCAAATCGGCGACGGAAATGGTTTCCGGCACGTGAACTTCATGCACCACCGGCTCGGTCGGCGCGCTAAAGCCGCCCTGTTCCTGTACATGTTTGTTTTTGTGCTTGCCTTTGGCACTACCGCGCCATGCTCGGTCGTCACCGACTACGCCACGGGTTTTCAAACCGCCACGACCGCGACCACCATCATTTTGGTCTTTACCGGACACGCCTTTTTTGGCTTTTTTGTCCGCTGCGGTGTCTGTGCTCGCACCTGCGGTTCCCGCTGGTTTCGCTGCGACTGCTTTCGGTGCTTCACCTTCCGGCTTCACCGGTTTGTGCAAAGTACCTTCGGATTTGGCCACGAGTTTTTTCGCCGGCTCTTCTTTCCAACGATTGAGTTTTTCCGCTTCAGCTTGCGCTTCGCGACGACGGCGCTCACGTTCTGCATCTTCTTGCTTTTGCAATTCACGTGCGGCACGCGCTTGTTCCAACGCGGCTTGCGCTTGTGCGGCGTCTTGACGTGCTTTTTCGAGGGCTTTGTCTTCGCGTTTTTCAGATGCTTTCGGCGCCGCTTTGCTTGGAGCCGCTGGTGCTGGTTTGGCCTCATCAGGTGCGCTTGGCTGCGTTACCTTTTCAACAGCTGGCTGCGCTGGCGTTGCAGATTCCGCCACAGGCTGCTCTGTAACCACGTCATTCATAACCTCAACTGCCGTTGGTGTAGCGACCGCTTCGTTGTCTTGTTCCGCTTCTGCTGGCGTATTTTCTTGTTCTTGTTGCGCCTGACGTGCCTTGGCATCTGCTTCTTGACGCGCCAATAATTCTTTCGCACGCGCCAATTCGGCTTCTCGCTTAGCGATTTCAGCTTCGTCAATCACCGGTTCTGAAGCTTTGCTCGGCTCTACTGGCTCCGATGATGTTTCACTACCCAGAGCATCGCGCGCGACGAAGGTGCGTTTTTTCTTCACTTCTACTTGCACGGTACGGGTTTTACCGGTCGCATCCGCCTGGCGAATTTCGCTGGTTTGTTTTTTGGTGATGGAGATTTTTTTCTTAGCACCATCCGCTGAACCATGTGCGCGCTGTAGCGATGTCAGCAGCAAGGCTTTGTCTGCCTCGGTGACTTCGTCATTGGCAGATGCTTTCTTCACGCCTGCACTGTTGAACTGCTCAATCAGCACTTCAACCGGCATTTTGAGTTCTTGCGCAAATCCAGCCACGGTCATTTCAGTCATAGATATTTCCTTTTTTGTCGATGTCTGTCCGAGGTTCGGAGCAGACATCATCACATCGTTGTATTTCTCGGTACTGCTGGACGGCGGTTTATTCAAACCAGTGTTCGCGCGCTTTCATAATCATGGCGCTGGCTTCATTTTGCGACAGAGAGGTTATTTCCATCAGCTCATCCACCGCCAAGTCGGCCAGCTCGTCACGCGTGGTGACGTTGTGATCGGCCAACTGTGCTGCCAATGCGGTGGTCATGCCTTCCAATTGCAACAAGTCTTGTACCGTGCTGGCTTTCTCTTCCTGAGCAATGGCTTCGGTCAGAATCGCAGCACGTGCGCGTGAACGTAGCTCTTCGACGATGTCTTCGTCAAACGCGTCGATTTCCAACATTTCAGATACCGGCACGTATGCCACTTCTTCTAAGCTGGTGAAGCCTTCTTCAATCAAAATTTCAGCGACCTCTTCGTCCACATCCAGTTTGCTGGTGAACAAATTGAGCAGCGTTTTATTTTCTTGCTCGTGTTTGGCCGAAGATTCCTCTTGGCTCATCACATTGATTTGCCAGCCGGTCAATTGGCTGGCCAAACGCACGTTTTGGCCACTGCGACCAATCGCAATCGCGAGGTTGTCCTCGTCTACCACGACGTCCATGGCTTGTTGATCTTCGTCCACCACGATGGAGTTCACCACCGCTGGGCTCAAAGCATTCATCACGAATTGTGCAGGAGACTCATCCCAAATCACGATGTCGATCGCTTCGCCGCCCAACTCATTACGCACCGCTGTCACACGTGAACCACGCACGCCCACACAAGTACCCACTGGGTCAATGCGTTGATCCACCGCGTGTACCGCGACTTTCGCACGTACACCTGGATCGCGCGCAGCACCTTTGATTTGCAGGCCGCCTTGTTCGATTTCTGGCACTTCCTGAGTGAATAATTCGATCAAAAATTCAGGACAGGTGCGCGACAGGTGCAACTGACGCGCGCCGCGCGCCGTTTGATCCACTTCCGATACGTAGGCACGCACACGGTCGCCTGAACGCAAGTTTTCACGTGGCAGCATTTGATCGCGTGGCAAAATTGCTTCGACGCGGCCAGATTCAACGATCGCTTGAACTTTGTCCACACGCTTAACCGTGCCCATGAAAATTTTATCGCCGCGCGCCAAGAAGTCTTGCAACAATTGATCGCGTTCCGCATCACGGATGCGCTGCAAAATCACTTGTTTCGCAGTTTGCGCACCAATACGGCCGATTTCTACGGATTCAACTTCCTCTTCGATGTATTCACCGACTTGGATGTCTGGGATGTCTTCTTTCGCTTCCCACTCGAGCACTTCGCGATCTGGCTCTTGCAAACCCGCTTCGTCCGGCACAACCAACCAACGGCGATAGGTTTTGTACTCGCCCGATTCGCGGTCAATGTGCACACGCAGGTCCAAGTTATCTTCTTCAAAACGACGCTTCGCCGCAGAAGCCAATGCCGCTTCCAACGCGCCGAAGACGATTTCTAAATCGACATTTTTCTCACGCGCCAAAACATCGACCAATTGCAACACTTCACGATTCATTTTTGTTTTCCTTTGAAATTATAAACGGGCACCAAACGCGCCTTATCCACATCCATCAAACCGAACGTCAACACCTGCTCGGCACCCTCATGTTCAAAAACCATACTCAGCTGCTCGGCCTCGGGCGCAGACGCGTTCACCACCTGCAAAGTACCCTTGAAATTTTTACGCCCCGAGCCACCCAAATCAACCGGCAGCTTCAAACGCACATCCGCCAGCGAACCGGCAAAACGGGCAAAATCGGCCATTTTTTTCAATGGGCGATCCATCCCCGGCGACGAAACCTCCAGCCGCTCGTAATTCACATTCTCGACCTCAAACACGTAGGTCAACTGACGGCTGGCCGCCTCACAGTCCTCCACCGTGATATCGCGCTCGTGTTTCGCATCATCCATAAACACGCGGATCAGGCCATCGGCGGCACGTTCCAAATCCACCAATTCATAGCCCAAACCACCGATGGTCTGCTCAATCAACTGCTCTAAATTCATCTTAAAAATTACCCAATAGGTATCAAAAACGCATAAAAAAATGGGCTCCACGCATGGTGCCCATCTTTTACTGAACTGCGCAACCCAATCGCACCATACGGAATGACCCGACTCGTGGCTACGATCTGTGGCAGGTTACGCCCTTTATCTATCCTGTAATTATACGCGCTAAATCCTTAATTAACAAGTGTTTTTTGCCCGTTTTCGACAAACATCACAAATAATCTTTTAAACGATAATACGCCATCCCCAAAACCTGTGCCGGCGTGCGCAGATATTTACCACCTGGGAATGGCAGATGTTTGATTTTTCCAAACAAATCAAAGCGTTCCGCCTGGCCGCGCACCGCTTCGGCAGCGACTTTGCCGGCAATGCCCGTCAAAATCAGACCGTGCCCTGAGAATCCTTGCAGATAATAAACGTTATTGGCCAAACGTCCGAAATCCGGCGCACGGTTCATGGTCACATCGACAAAACCGCCCCAGCAGTATTCGACTTTAGCCGATTCGAGCTGCGGGAACGCGCGCAGCATGGTTTTGCGCATCGCCACCGGCAGATTCGGCGGTGTGATACCCGAGTAGCTCACTCGTCCGCCAAACAGCATGCGATCATCGCGGGTCACGCGAAAATAATCGAGTACAAAATTATTGTCACACACCGCAATGCGGTTTTTGATCAAGCTGTCCGCCGTCTCTTTGGGCAGTCGCTCGGTCGCAATGATGTAGGTGCCAACGGGCATAATGCGTTTGGCAATTTTCGGCGCAAGCTCATCGATGTACACATTCCCCGCCAAAACCACAAACTTCGCCGTCACCTGCCCCTGCGCGGTTTTCACCACCGCCGGATCGGTGTAGGTGATATCGGTGACCAAGCTGTCTTCATAAATCCGCACACCCGCATCCAGCGCCGCTTTCGCCACACCCAAGGCGTATTTGAGCGGATGCAGATGCGCCGAGTTTTTATCCAAAACCCCTGCGTGGTAGCGTTTGGACGTAACCCAATCGGGCATTTCGTTCGGCTGGATTTTTTGCAAATGCGGATAATCGTAGACCTCACCCATGCGATCCGCCCATTCAAACAGCCCCTGCGTGGATTTCGGTTTCACACTCGCCGTCATATAACCATCCACCCAGTCGCAATCGATGTTGTACTGACGAATGCGTTCGCGCATCAAATCCAGCCCCTCGATGGTCAGATTAAACGCGCGTTTGGCCTCATCCATGCTCATGGCTTTTTCAAACGGCTCTTCACCACAGGCATAACCCACAATCGCTTGACCGCCATTGCGCCCTGATGCGCCCCACGCGATGCGTTTGGCCTCCAGTAGCGTGACTTGAAACCCCGATTGGGCCAACTCAAGCGCCGCGGACAATCCCGCCAATCCTGCGCCGATCACGCAGACATCGGCCTGAATATGACCTTGTAAACTCGGTTGCTGCGGCAAAGCCTGCGCCGTCGCGGTGTAATAGGAGTTGCTAATCAATTGGGCGTCTTTGGCAAACATAAATTCTCACAAATTGAAACAATGCAAATAGCGTAATGCAAACCGTGTCTGGGAGCACAATCGGATGGCGCTCATCTACTCAAACGGTCTGCTTTTTCATTGGCATTCGGATTACTGACCTTTGCCTTGAGCACCATATTCACCTGCAACGGCCAGACACTCCGGCTCCAACACCACTGTTTTTTCAAAGGTCATTTGCAGCTCAGGCCGATCCATCGCGTTTTTCATACTGTCCATCATCGCAACCAATAAATACAACGAATCTTCGCCTGTAATCAGCGCCATCCCGACAATAGCCTGTTCGCTCAATTTATCCGCAGAGGCAGCCGTTTTGGCACTTTGCGACTGTTTAAAGACTTGGTACACTTTATCCAAATCCGTTTGATTGGCCGGATCTCCCAATTTTTGTTCCAAGGCGCGTAAAGATTCTGGCTGCTGCTCACTCAACGCCAGATTAACCACATCCGGATGAAACAGTAGCTTTTGAATACATTGAGACGCCTGCGGTTTGAAAGTCCATTTTTTGGGTTGTTTCAAGTGTTGGATATGACTCACCGATTGATAGAACTGCTGCAATACGTGCATCGTATGCGGGTAATCGGTGTACGTTGCGGATGATTCCGCCGAAACCACTCCACTCATACCCGATAGCAGAGCAACCAAGAAAAGTCGGACATATATTTTTTGAACGAATTGACGCATAAAGCCTCCCCTTGAGGTCAATAAAAAAGCACACCGCTGAAATGGCAGGTGTGCTGGACGCTTCGTAAACTCCGCTCCGATTAGAACGGGAACTTCATCCCGCCCGGCAAATTCATGCCTTGTGTGATTTTGCCCAGATGCGCATTGCTCGCCTCTTCCACGCGACGCACCGCATCGTTCATCGCCGCTGCGACTAAATCTTCGAGCATGTCTTTGTCATCGGCCAGCAGCGACGGATCGATTTGCACACGTTTCACGTCGTGTTTGCAGGTCATGGTCACTTTGACCAAACCCGCACCCGATTGACCTTCGACTTCGATATTGGCCAATTCGTCCTGCGCCTTTTTCATATCGTCTTGCATTTTTTGCGCCTGCTTCATCAAGCCGGCCAATTGATTTTTCATCATAGTCGTTCCTTTTAATTCACTTTTAATTCAATAACTCAATCATTCAACCATCATTCTGGGGTAATAGAATTGGGCAAAATCATACCATCAAATTCATTCACAATGCGGGTAATCATGGGGTGGCCGGTCAACGCCGCCTTGGCCTGCGCCAGATTATCCTCACGCTGTTGCAACGCCATTTTCTGCGGGCTAAAGCGTACTTGGCCCGCCTCGGCAATATGCACCTGTAATTTTGGTGCAGATTGCTGGCGCGCGGCGAAATAGTCGTCTAAATTTTGCCGCAGCATTTTGAGCGCATTTTCATCGGTGGCCAAGCTGGCTTTTTCACAGCGCAGCACCAAATGGCTTTCGTTCAACTCAATCAGCTCGCTTTGATATGGCAGTTGGCGTGCGTAGGCTTTGAGCCCCAGCTCGTCAACAATGGTTCGCCACTGCTCGGCCAAAACCGCGCTATCAGTTGAGCCGCTCAAATTGACCAAATGATTGGACTGAGCAACGGTAGGCGATTTTTCAACTGCTTTTTCGGCTACCGACGTATTCGGCTGTGACTGCGGTTGCGCCGGAGCGATTGCATCGGGCGCAGCAGGCATGGCTGGGGATTGCGTTCGCGCAACTTCAGGTTTTTTTAACGGAGCAGCAGGACGCGGAAGAGCTGCTGGTACTGCCGGTTTTGAAGTTGCGCGGATTACTTTTTTACAGCATCAGCCTGAAATTGCTCCGGCGCAAACGCCAGTAAACGCAACAACATCATGGTAAAGCCGGCCTGCGGATCAGGGGCAAGGTGCAGTTGCTCACGCGCCTGCGTGACAATGCTGTAATACAGTTGCACCTCGTCCGCACCCATCTGCGGTGCGAGTTCGCGCACGATTTTGCTCAGCTGCCAGTCATCCGGCAATGCGTCCGGCACGATCTGCGCCAAGCTGATCCGGTACAAGACCTGCGCCAGCTCAATGGTCGCATCGTAAAACGAATTGGAGCCTGCCGCCATTTGCTCAGCGACCTGCACCAGCGCCACGCCATCGCGCGCAATCAGTGCGTGCAAAATCGCTTCGATCTGCGCCGCGTCGGTCGCGCCGAGCATGTCTTTGACCGCGTTTGCGCTGACATTGGACGCGCTGTATGCAATCGCCTGATCAGTCAACGATAACGCATCACGCATACTGCCGCGTGCGCCTTTGGCGATCAGATGCAGTGCTTCTTCGTCAAAGGTGACGTTTTCATTGGTCAGGATTTTTTGCAGATGCGCGACGATGTCCGCCGGTGGCATTTGCTTGAGATTGAACTGTAAACAGCGCGAGAGCACGGTTGGCAAGACTTTTTGCGGGTCGGTGGTCGCTAAAATGAACAGCACATGCGCTGGCGGCTCTTCCAAAGTCTTGAGCAGCGCGTTAAACGCATTTTTCGAGAGCATGTGCACCTCGTCGATGAGGTAGACTTTGTAGCGCCCTGCGGTCGGCATGTATTCGGCATTTTCGATCAACTGGCGCATATCGTCCACGCCGGTATTGCTCGCCGCGTCGATCTCGAGTAGGTCGACAAAGCGCCCTGCGTCGATTTCCTGACAGGTCGCGCACACACCGCATGGTGTGGCGGATACGCCCTGTTCACAGTTCAAGGATTTAGCCAAAATCCGCGCAATCGTGGTTTTACCCACGCCACGCGTGCCGGTAAACAGATAAGCATGGTGGAGCCGCTGCGCATCGAGCGCATGCGACAAAGCTTTGACCACGTGGTCTTGCCCGACCAGTTCGGCAAAAGTTTTGGGACGCCATTTACGCGCAAGGACTTGTGAACTCATGCTGTTTTTCCATCTATCCGTGAAATAAAATAGGCGATGGACACAATTCCATCGCCCATTTGGGTATCTGAGGTGGCGAGCCTGACTTCGGCACTTGAGTAAAATAGCTGGGGCTGCTTCCTTCCGAACCTGACCCGGTTCACCA
>CAYPYQ010000031.1:0-3417 GCA_964414735.1 uncultured Hydromonas sp. | reverse complement strand
CAAGCGATCACAACGGCGACGAGCAGCGACCTACAAGGTTTGAAGCACGCCTATCAGCAATTTAACAGTGTTTGGCTGGCGACTGAACGCGTCGTGCGTAACACCAGCATGGGGCACTACGGCAAAATCGAAACCGCGATGGCATTGATGCGTGTGACATTGGAAACCGAGCCGGTGGATTTGACAAAAATTCAGCAGCAGTCGCTCAATCTCAAGGCGGCGATTGACAGCTACAACAGTGGCGAGACGGCTGCGCTGGCCACCAGTCAGTATGATTTCAATGGTGGCGTGCAGTTGCTGCGCGACGGTCTGAGCGCGTTTGAATCCGGTCAAATCGCCCAGGGGCAGGAAAAGCTCACCACATTTATCGAAATTTGGCCGAACATCGAAGGCGAGGTCAGCACGCGTAATCCTGATCTGTACAGCCGAGTGGAAAGCCAAGTACCGGTCATTCTTGCACATGGCGCGGATGCGAGCCAGCAAAAAGCCTTGGGCAGTCTGATTGACGAATTAAATCAGATTAACCCGCAGGCACAGTATGGTGCGATGGACTCCATGCTCATCCTGCTGCGCGAGGGTGTAGAGGCATTGCTAATCGTCATGGCGCTGATCAGTGCGCTCAATGTCGCCAAACAACCACAGGGTAAAAAATGGATTTACGGTGGCGTGATTGCGGGGCTGATCGCCAGTGTCTTGGGCGCGCTGGCTTTGCAAAAGCTGTTTCCTGCCGTGAGTGCGGGTTCGAGTCGTGAGAAAATTGAAGGCTTTGTCGGTATCGCGGCGGTTTTGATGATGCTGATGGTCGGTGCATGGCTGCACAGTAAATCCAGCATTCAATCCTGGAATGCCTATATTAAAAAGCACATGGGCAGGGCGCTGTCCACCGGTAGTTTGGTGTCTTTATTTGGCTTGAGTTTCTTGGCCGTGTTCCGTGAAGGCGCTGAAACCATTATTTTCTACGCCGGTATTTTGCCGAAAATCAGCACCCACGCATTTTTGAGCGGTATCGGAGCGGCGATGGTGCTGCTGCTCGTTTTGGCATGGATGATGGCCAAAACCAGCGTGAAGCTTCCGGTCGCCAGAATGTTTCAGATTCTGACTTGGTTGATTTATGCTTTGGGCTTTAAAATACTTGGCATCAGCCTACATGCCTTGCAGTTGACGAAGATCATTCCAATGACCTCACTGAGCAGCGGCTGGTTGGAGAGCAATACCTTGGGTATTTATCCGACGGTTGAAACTTTGGCGGCGCAGAGCGTTTATTTGCTCGTGATCGTGCTGATTCAGATGTCCGTCAGCCGCTCCATACGTCAAGTGACACAAGCCACATGATCCATGTGCGTGTTATCATCAACTTGCGACCATCTATCACCACACAAAGAAAGGATTCATCATGTTATCCCAACCGATCGTAGACAAGCTCAACGAGCAGCTCAATCTGGAGTTCTATTCTTCCAACCTCTACCTGCAAATGAGCGCATGGTGTTCGCAACAGGGCTTTGAGGGTGCGGGCAAATTTTTGTTTGAACATGCCGCCGAAGAAATGATGCACATGCACAAGCTGTTTGCTTATCTGAACGACACCGGCGGTATGGCGCTCATTGGCCAAATCGACGCGCCGCAACATGAGTTCGCTAGCTTGCAAGAGGTGTTTGAAGTAACGTACAAACACGAGCAGCACATCACCCAGAAAATCAATGAGTTGGTGGCGGTGACGTTCGAGCAAAAGGACTTTTCGGCGTTTAATTTTCTGCAATGGTATGTGGCCGAGCAGCATGAGGAAGAAAAACTCTTTCACAATATTTTGGATAAATTCAAACTGCTGGGCGATTCAACCAGTGCCTTGTACCATCTGGATAATGAGCTGGCGAAAATGGCGCAGAACCCGAGTGTGGACAGCGCTGGTGCGGCGAATTGATCTGCGTCGTGTTGTTCATAACGAAAGGCCGCATAACGCGGTCTTTTTCTTTGCGCTTATTTATTCATCCGAATGTGAATCTGCCGATTAAGCCACTCCGGCGCAAATCCAGCGATTCGATGCAAAATCGTCGCTTGCAGTCCCACCGGGCGGTGGGTGTTTTGCCAGCGCGTATTCGGCTTTTCTATCACTTTAAGGATGGCACTGGCAACGTCCTGCGGCTGCAAACGCACACCCATCTGCTCCATACTGCCTGCTTGCATATCCACGACCATACCCGTATTGGTGAACAGCGGCATCATATCAATCACGCGGATGCCATCATTCGCCCACTCAGCGTCCAAACCTTCGGTTAAACCGCGCACGAAAAATTTACTTGCCGCATAGCTCACCAAATCCGGTTGGCCGTGAATCGCGGCGGCGGAGGACAGATTGATGATTTTGGTATTGGCGTGTGACTTG
Source organism: uncultured Hydromonas sp. (assembly GCA_964414735.1). Taxonomy (GTDB): domain Bacteria; phylum Pseudomonadota; class Gammaproteobacteria; order Burkholderiales; family Burkholderiaceae; genus CTSOIL-112. Next base: position 1,037 of record CAYPYQ010000031.1, on the reverse strand, counting down.
AGGTAAGGACGCGCTTTGTAGCAGCCGAGCAGAACGCCGTTGACATTCACTTGCAACTGCGTGAGATGACGTTGCAACTCGATCTGCTCAAATTTGCCTGAGCACAGCAATCCGGCGTTGTTGATCAATACATCCAGTGACCCGAAATGCTCGGTGAACTGGTGCAATGCCTGATCCCAGTCATCTGCAGAGCTGACATCGAGTTTACCAGCGATGGCGCGCTCGCCCAACTCTGCCGCGAGCGCTGCTGCGCGCTCTGTATCAATATCGAAAATTCCGACGCGATGTCCTGCCTGCGCGCAGAGGCGGGCGGTGGCTGCGCCGATGCCTTGTGCCGAACCGGTGATGAGAATATTCATACTGCCCCCTGATGTGATCGCTGTGATCGGTTGTAATTATTGTATGGATTAAAAAGGTCAGGTAAAGCCCGACCTATGTGCAACGCATCATCTACCAACCATCAAATTTCTGAGAAAATGAAATCCTGCGGCAGACGCGATTTCGGTAGGGTTTGGTTGATGTCGTTGTCCGCATGATAACCGAGTGCAATGATGACCGAAGCGCTGTAGCCTTTGTCGCGCAAGCCCAATTCTTCGTTCAAAACCGCCGGATTAAAGCCTTCGATCGGACAGGCATCAATGCCCATAGCACTTGCACCAAGTAGCAGATAGCCCAGCGCGATGTAGGTTTGCTTCTCCATCCAGTGTTGCGCGTCTTTCAGCTCGAATCGGTGCATATTCGCGTAAAAGCTGCGGCCGGTGTGTTGGCCTTGGCGAAATTGTTCGTTGGCAAAGCGACCATCTTTGGTTTCCTGCTCCAGCAAAATTTGCAGATGCACGTCATCCATCAGGGTCTTGGTACACATCACGATCACATGCGAAGCATCGGTGATTTTTGGTGAATTGTAGGTATGGCCTGCGTCGGTGGATTTCGCAATGCGTTTTTTCCCCTCATCAGTGCTGGCGATGATGAAGTGCCACGGCTGTGAGTTGGTCGAGGAGGGCGCGTATTGTAACAATGTCTGTACCTCGGCGATC
>CAYPYQ010000030.1:0-8471 GCA_964414735.1 uncultured Hydromonas sp. | reverse complement strand
GTTACTCATCTCTTCACTGATCGCAGCCGGTACTATTTTGGCCGCCTGTGGCAGCATGGACAATCAGCAAGGTCGCCGTGGCGGTCCAGATGGCAGTGGCAATCGTGACGCCATGCGCCAAGCAGCCGTTGCCGCCTGCGTAAACAAAACCGAAGGCACTGCCGTGACTTTGACCAATCCACGTGGCGGCAGCGTAGACGCAACCTGCATGAAATCACCGCGTAGCGGTGAGTTGGAAGCCATGCCCAACCAAATGATTGAACACATGCGTGCGATGGAACAAGCATGCGTGGGTAAAAATGCCGGCGATAAAGTAACGGTATCCAACCCGAACAACCCAGGCCAATCTACGCCAGCCACTTGCGAATTGCGTAATGGCAAATTGATGGCGAACTTTGGCAAACCACCTCGCGACGGTCTGCGCCCAATGCAGCAGGCGCCGCAGCAATAAACATCCGCAAGGATGCTCCTCCCCTCGATTTGGAACCCGACGCAAGTCGGGTCTTTTTATGGCGCAGATACAACGATTCGCTGCTCACACCCCTGAAAAACAACAACCTCGTACTCACGAGGCTGTTGGTCAAATACCGTATGAATAGGTGCGAATTACATCTGCTCTTCCGGTGGCGAGTAGCGATAGCCCATGCCGTACACCGATTGCACCACATCCACGTCCGGTAGCACCAGTGCAATTTTCTTACGCAGATTTTTGATGTGACTGTCAATCGCACGGTCAAACACGTCCAGATTGTCGTGATAGGCTTGCGCAATCAGTTGATCACGTGAGAACACACGCTCTGGCTGCGCCAACAAGGTATTGAACAGGCGCAATTCGGTCGGCGTCAAATCCAATTTTTGCTCACCATAGCGAATCACCTGAGCCGCAGGATCGAATACAAAGGCTTTTTCGCCAGTGCTGGGATTCACGCGACGACGTAACAGCGCTTTGGCACGCGCGACCATTTCTTTCGGGCTGAACGGTTTGCACAGGTAGTCGTCCGCGCCATTTTCAAAACCCAGCAGACGATCGACTTCCTCGACCTTCGCGGTAATCATCATCACCGGTACATCGGAAAATTCTCGGATTTCGTGGCACAGCGCCATACCGTCGCGCCCTTTTTTATCCGGAATCATCACGTCCAAAATCACCAGATCTGGCTTTTGGATTTTCACCGCTTCAATCACCGCATCACCTTTGTCATGCCAGTGTACGAGGAAACCTGCATTCTGCAAATACGCCTGTTGCACCTGTGCAATCATGGCTTCGTCTTCGACCAGTAGAATCTGGCTTTTGCGTTCAAAACTGTTGTCCATCTTCACTCCTTTTTTCTGAAGTTATGTCCATACCTTAACGATATGGGGTGAGATTACTGTTTTCCAAGGTTAAAACCGCGTTTTGCTTTTTTTGCCGGTGTTTCCATCGGTTTCAACGGCAATTCCATGATAATTTCCAAACCACCCAAATCCGAATGCTGCGCGCAAATCGTACCGCCATGCGCCGTCACAATGCCTTGGCAAATCGCCAAACCGAGGCCAGAGCCGCCCGTGGCACGATTGCGTGAGCCTTCCACTCGATAAAAACGCTCAAACAACTGGAGCAACGCCGCATCCGGCACGCCCGGCAAGCTGTCGCGAATCGACACCCGCGCCCATTCATTCAGACGTTCCAGCCGGATCACGGTACGCCCCGGCGCATCGGTATAACGCATGCTGTTGACCAGAATATTACGTACCACCTGCTGCAAGCGTTGCTCATCTCCCTGAATATACACCGGTTCGGCCTGCGGCGTATAGCTGAGCGTCAATCCCGCTTGTTCAAACACCGGTTTGTGGTCTTCCGCCACTTCCGCCAACCACTTGTTCAAATCAATCGGTTGCAGATTCAAATCCCACTGCCCCGCCGTTGCCTTGGCCATTTGCTGCAAATCATCAATCAGCAGCGACATATCCTCAATCGCCTTGATACTGCGCTGCCACTCCTCATCCGTATTGGGCACGATGCCGTCGCGCATCGCCTCGGTACGCATGCGCAACACCGTCAGCGGCGTGCGCAACTCATGCGAGGTATCAGCCACCCATTGGCGTCGTGCGGTTTCCTGCGCCTCCAATTGCGCGGTCATGCGGTTAAAATGCGTGGCGATGTCACCCATCTCATTGCCCTCGCTGGTATCCAAACGCGTATTCAAATGCCCCGCTGCGACCGCACGAAAACCCGTTTGCAGCTCCGCGATCGGGCGGCGAAAATGCATGGACAGCAGCCACGCGATAAATGCAGAAAACGCTGCCGCCACCGCAACCATCAGCAAAAAACCTTTGAACTGCTCATCGACAAACGTACGTCCCAGCGCGTCGTAAGCCAGCCCATTGCGGCTGACCAGCCAGTAGGCGATGATCTGCTTTTGCGGATTGCGAATCGGCACAAACATCGCGTACTGCGCATCCACCGTTTCGCCGGCCAAAAACAGACCGTTGGCATCGAGTAGCGCCGCACCGCGTGCATACGGCGGAATGGTATCAATCGAACTTTCCTTTGGCGTCTCATCCTTACGCGCCTGCAGCATAATGCTGACCGAGGAGGCAATCGCCTTGTCTTCACGCGCGACACTTTCCGGATTGCGCGGCGTTTCTGTCGGCGGTGACGGTGGAATCACCGGCGCACCACTCCAGCGGCTTTGATTGGTCGGTGGCGCCTCCGGTTCAAACTGATCGCGCCGCACCGCTTCGACCGAAGCCAACAAATCCGCCCACGCGCCGGATTTGCGCAGGACTTCCAAATTGCCATCCTGTTGGTACATATGCACCAACACCGATTGAACCTTACCCAAACGCTGGATTTTTGCGCTCGTCACATATTCGTCAAAGCCTTGACGCACCTGATGGTGCATCACGCCCGTCGTCAGCAGCACCAGCAGCACGGCGATGGAGAAAAAAGCTAAGAAGAATTTTTTCTGTAAGGAAAAAGCGGGCATAACAACCATTCACAAATTCAAAGCAGTCGGCGCGGCAAACTCCGCAGCCAAACGATAAGCGATTGTATGATGAAAAAACGCACAAACCGTGTAGGTGCGGACGTCGATTCAGCCCACAATTCCGTAGAAAACATGGCGCAAATCGACGTCAATGTGACGCGTACAAAAATCAGCGTATTCGCCTACACCAGCACCCGTTCGATACCACCGTTATTGACCGTTTTCACATAATCGGCCATCCAGTTTTCGCCCAGCAAATGCTTGGCCATTTCCACCACGATGTAATCAGGGTCGGCGTCAATATCGTTGCGATAACGGCTCAAGCCCTGCATACACGCCGGACAAGAGGTCAGCACCTTCACTTCGCCGCTAAAGCCATCGGCGCGCAGTTTGTCAGCATCAGCCCGCAACTCCTGCTCCTTGCGGAAACGCACCTGCGTCGCAATATCCGGGCGACTGATGGCAAAAGTGCCCGACTCGCCGCAGCAACGGTCGGCCAACGGCACTTCGGTCGCCATCAATTCGTTCACCACTTTGAGCGGATTGTGGGTTTTCATCGGACTGTGGCATGGGTCGTGGTAGACATAGCGCACACCATCCACACCTTCCAATTTCACGCCTTTTTCCAGCAGGTATTCGTGAATATCGAGTAAACGCGCATTCGGGAAAATTTTATCGAACTGGTATTTTTCCAATTGATCCATACACGTGCCGCATGAAACAATTACGGTTTTAATGTCCAGATAGTTCAATGTGTTGGCCACGCGGTGGAACAATACGCGGTTGTCCGTGGTGATTTGATCGGCTTTGTCGTTGTTACCCGTCGCCGCCTGCGGATAGCCGCAGCACAAATAACCGGGCGGCAAAACAGTTTGCACGCCGGTGTGATACAGCATGGCTTGGGTTGCCAAGCCGACCTGCGAGAATAAGCGCTCGGAGCCGCAGCCCGGGAAGTAGAACACGGCCTCGGTATCGCTGTTGGTTTTTTGTGGATCGCGGATGATCGGCACATATTTCGCGTCCTCGATGTCGAGCAACGCACGCGCGGTTTTCTTCGGCAGATTGCCCGGCATCGGTTTATTGATGAAATGGATCACCTGCTCGCGCACCGGCGCACGACCGACGGTTGGCTGCGGTTGCGTGGTCTGCGCGCGCGTGACCAGCGCGGTTTTGGCAAAGTTATGCGCCCAGTTCTGCGCTTTATTGCCCCATTCGATCACCATTTTTTTGTACAAACGGATGCTCGACGGATCGCGCATATTCAGATAGGTCATCGCCAATTTCGTGCCCAGATTTGGTGTTTTCTTGTCCATCTTGCGCAGCAAATTGCGCATGGCAATGGTCACGTCGCCAAAGTCAATATTGACCGGACATGGTTTTTCACAGCGGTGGCAGACCGTGCAGTGATCGGCCACGTCTTCAAACTCGCCCCAATGCGCAATCGAAATCCCGCGTCGCGTTTGCTCCTCGTACAAAAAGGCTTCAATCAGCAAGGAGGTGGCGAGAATTTTATTACGCGGTGAGTACAGCAAATTTGCCACTGGAACGTGCGTGCTGCACACCGGTTTGCACTTACCACAACGCAAACAGTCTTTCACACTTTCGGCAATCGCGCCAATGTCCGACTGCTGCATAATCAGCGACTCCACGCCCATCAAACCGAACGACGGCGTATACGCATTGCGCAAATCCGCACCGGGCATGAGTTTGCCACGATTGAAGTGTCCGTTCGGATCAACCTGCTGCTTGTAAGCGCGGAACGGCGCCATTTCGCTTTCAGTCAAAAATTCGAGCTTGGTGATGCCGATGCCGTGTTCACCCGAAATCACGCCATCGAGCGAACGCGCAATTTCCATGATGCGCGCAACGGCTTCGTTCGCCTCGTGCAGCATCTCGTAGTCATCCGAGTTGACGGGAATATTGGTGTGCACATTGCCATCGCCCGCGTGCATGTGTAAGGCGACGAACACGCGCGAGCGCAGCACTTTTTGATGAATCGCGGTGACTTCATCCAAAATCTTGGTGAACGACAAACCGGTGAAAATCCCACGCAGTTCAGGGCGCACTTCACGTTTGTACGACAGGCGAATCGTGCGATCCTGCAACAGGTCAAACATGCGCACATGAGGCTGCGCGTTCAAACGCTGATGCAGCACTTCGCGGGTATTCGCATCCACCATGTGGCACACGGTTTCCATGATGTGCGACAGCGGCGTGTCCATCTGCGCCATCCAAAATTGCCAACGCGCACGCACCTTGGCAATCACCGCCTGCGCATCCAGCGCACGGTCGCCGATGATTTCGAGTTTACTTTGGTCACTTGCGCCGCCATCATCGTGCTGGACGATCGGTAAATCACCGCGTAAATACTGCTCCAGCGCATCCAAAATTTTGAATTTATTTTTGGTCGATAATTCAATATTGATGCGCTCAATCGCATCGGTGTATTCACCCATGCGCGGCAGCGGGATCACCACGTCTTCGTTGACCTTAAATGCATTGGTGTGGCGTGAAATCGCAGCGGTACGCGCACGATCAAGCCAGAATTTTTTACGCGCTTCGGGGCTAACGGCAACAAAGCCCTCACCCGTACGCATGCTGGCCATGCGCACCACTTCGGATGCGGCCTGTGCGACGGCATCCTCGTTATCACCCACAATGTCGCCAAACAGCGCCATTTTCGGCAATTCCGCGCGGCGACTTTTGGTTTCATAACCCACCGCGCGCAAGTAGCGTTCGTCCAAATGCTCCAAACCCGCCAGCGTCGCGCCGGTGGTTTTCGCTGTGTGTTCTAAATAATCTTTGATCTCGACAATGCTCGGAATCGACTCACGCGCCTGCCCGAAAAACTCCAGACACACCGTGCGCGTGAATTTCGGCATGCGATGCAGCACCCAACGCGCCGAAGTAATCAACCCGTCCGTACCTTCTTTTTGCACACCCGGCAGCCCAGAGAGGAATTTGTCGGTCACGTCTTTGCCCAACCCGACTTTACGGAAGGTATGCCCCGGGATTTCAAGAATTTCTCGGCTCAATTCGGTTTTATGATCCGGCGCAAAGCGCACCAGTTCAAAGGTTGCCACCGGCGCGTCGTGGATTTTGCTCATATTGTGATCCAGACGCGTGACTTCCAGCCAATTGCCTTTCGGATCCACCATCGTCCAGCTCGCCAGATTGTCCAGCGCCGTACCCCAGAGCACCGCTTTTTTACCGCCCGCGTTCATCGCCACATTACCGCCGACGCAGGACGCATCCGCGCTGGTCGGATCAACCGCAAATACCAGTCCCGCACGCTCCGCTGCCTCAGCCACACGACGCGTCACCGCGCCCGCGCCGGTCACAACCGTATCCACGTCGCGATCCATCATGCGGCCGCGCCATTTTTCGACCGGCTGAATGTGAATCAGTTTTTCGGTATTGATCACCACCGAGCGCGCGTCCAGCGGCACAGCGCCGCCGGTGTAGCCAGTACCGCCGCCACGCGGAATAATGGTCATGTCCAGATCAATCGCGGCTTTGACCAATCCAGCCATTTCTGCCTCGGTGTCGGGCGTGAGCACGACGAACGGATATTCGACGCGCCAGTCGGTCGCGTCAGTCACGTGCGACACACGCGACAGCCCATCGAATTTGATATTGCCTTTTGCCGTGTGTTTGCCAAATTTACTGCGTACTTGAGCGCGCAGTTTCGCCATATCCTCAAACTGGCGAGCGAACTGCGTCACGGCAACTTGCGCTTTGAGCATCAGCGATTGCACTTTTTCAGCGCGCTGATTACTCTCCGTGTCGGTATTAACGTTTAAATCATTCACACGGCGCTTTTCAATCTCATGCAGTCGGTGGTTCAACGCATCGATCAGCGCCTTGCGCCGTTTCGGATTGTCCAGCAAGTCGTCTTGCAAATACGGATTGCGGTTAACCACCCAGATATCGCCCAAAATTTCATACAACATGCGCGCAGAACGGCCTGTGCGTCGCTCCGAACGCAATTCGGACAGCCACTGCCACGCTTCTTCACCCAACAAGCGAATGATGATTTCGCGGTCGGAAAACGAGGTGTAGTTGTACGGAATTTCACGCAGCCGTGCGCTTGGCGGCAACGACTGTACCGACGACAGCTCGTCGTGCTCGGCGGTACTTAAATCAAAAGGGGCATTCATAAAAAGACAAAATCCTCACGCGCTCGGTAACGGCATCATGCACATTCGCGCTTGGTGCAGCGTTATCCCGACTGACTACTCATCATGAGCAAAATAGTGGAGCTGTATTTTACCTTATTTCTGAATATTCACCTAAGTCGCCACCATGTCCGACCCATATTTGTCTCAGAGTGTCGTCATTTTGAAGCGATTTGGTGAGTTGTCACCACAAAGCACGCGCGTTTTATACCATCAAGCCAACTTTATCATCATGATTGCACGATATTTCTGTAAAGAATGATATAATTTTTCACCCAAACGCTGCGTTGCACGCAACGAAGGTGCAAGAGTTTTTAGGTCAAAAAAATCAACGTCATCCACTGTTCTCAACGAGGAGATTACATGCGTACCTCAACATCGTTCCGTTTGCTCGCCATGAGCTTGACTATTGTCAGCCTGTCCGCACTGACTGCCTGCGGCGACAAACCAGCTCCAGCGCCTGCTCCAACGGCTGCCGCACCTGCACCTGCCGCCCCAAGCGCAGCACCAGCTGCTCCTGCAGCTCCAGCGCCCGCGCCAACCGTCGCTAAGGCGGATCCGCACGCGCTGATGACCAGCAAAGGTTGTGTTGCTTGCCACAAAGTTGATGCCAAACTGGTGGGACCATCGTATCAAGAGGTTGCGAAAAAATACGCGGGTCAAAAAGACGCCAAAGCTTATTTGACCAAAAAAATCCTTGATGGCGGCTCCGGTGTTTGGGGTCCGGTGGCAATGACACCCAACAAAGGCCGAATCAGCGATGAAGAAGTGGGTGTGATGGTGGATTGGATTTTGGCGGGTGCGAAATAAGCCCGATCAAGCTTTTTCTCATCAACATCACGAAAAAACGCGGCAAATGCCGCGTTTTTTACACCCACTCACCCTGCATTACTTCAACTCCTCACGCATGGCTTTACGCAATACGGCTTCTTCAAAGCGCTGACGTTGCGTTTCATTCTCGATACTCAATTGCGGCACGGCTTGCGGCTTACCATCGCGCATCGCCACCATGGTGAAATAGCAGCTGTTGGTATGGCGCACGCTGCGATTTTGAATGTCTTCCGCCACCACTTTAATGCCCACCTCCATTGAGGTGCGCCCAACGTAATTTACCGATGCCAAAAACGTGACTAACTCTCCGACACGAATCGGTTCTTTGAACAATACCTGATCAACCGACAACGTCACCACATAGCAGCCGGCGTAGCGGCTGGCGCAGGAATAAGCCACCTGATCGAGCAATTTGAGAATGTCACCACCATGAACATTGCCCGAAAAATTCGCCATGTCGGGTGTCATCAGCACCGACATATGCAGTTCACGC
>CAYPYQ010000029.1:0-5915 GCA_964414735.1 uncultured Hydromonas sp. | reverse complement strand
GTTGAAATAATCTAAAAACAGTTGATTTTTCTTCACAAAAACAATAAAGTACCCCTTGCATAATGCAAGGGGTATAAATGGAAAATACAGCTAACTCATCTACATTACTTTCTGTGGCGCAAGTCGCACAAACGTTAGGTTTGCACTCAGATACGATTAGACGTTGGGAAAAAAAAGGGCTGATTAAGTCACATCGAGATCAGCATAACTACCGAGTTTTTTCGGTAGAGGAAGTTCAGCGCGTCCATCATCAGCAATTAAATCAACATGTACAACATTTTGAGGTCTTACATACGCCTACGGGTACTCATTTTCACTCAATTGAACTGTTTGCCGGGGCGGGTGGCTTGGCTCTAGGGTTTGAAAATGCGGGTTTTGAACACTCTTTGTTGGTGGAAATAGATAAAACGGCAACTGATACTTTGAGTTTAAATCGTCCTGACTGGCCGGTGGTTCGTTCAGATATTAGCCAAGTTGATTTTGAAGGCTATCAAGCAGATGTGGTGACGGGGGGGTTTCCATGTCAAGCATTTAGTTATGCGGGACATCGGTTGGGCTTTGAAGACACTCGAGGTACATTGTTTTTTGAATTTGCGCGTTGTATTGCTCAAACGCGCCCAAAAATTATTGTGGGTGAAAATGTTCGTGGACTATTAAATCATGATGGCGGAAAAACACTCCAGGCGATGCTTGGCGTGCTGGATGAGCTGGGTTACGATACATGCTATCGTGTGTTAAGAGCGCAATACTTTGATGTTGCGCAAAAGCGAGAACGCTTGGTAATTATCGGTTTGCGTAAAGATTTTGTCAGCGATTTCGCTTTTCCGAAAGAGCAATCGTACATTGTCCCTTTGCGTTCGGCTCTGCATCAAACGCCTGACAGTGAAGGTGTCAAATATACAGAGAAAAAGAAAAAAATCATGGAGCTGATCCCAGAAGGCGGATATTGGCGTGATTTGCCAGACTTGCTTCAAAGGGAATATATGGGTGCAAGTTATTTTCATGGTGGGGGCAAAACTGGGATGGCTCGTCGTTTATCGTGGGATGAGCCATCACTGACGTTAACTTGCAATCCTGCCCAAAAGCAAACGGAGCGTTGTCACCCGTCGGAAACGCGCCCTTTGAACGTTCGTGAATACGCTCGGATACAGAGCTTTCCTGATAATTGGCGATTCGCAGGTTCGGTCAATGCTCAATACAAACAAATAGGTAATGCCGTTCCTGTTAATTTGGCATTTCACATAGGTCGTTGTGTTCGAGCCATGCTTGAAGGGCATTTAGATTCTGAAACAATGGAGATTATTGAGAGAACGTCTGTGCAAAAAACGCTGCAAAAAGAGGATCTCGAATTAGCGCAGAATGTTTTGTGGCACTCCCCGTCTGCTCAGACAAAACTTTTTGAATGATTTTAGGCAAGGCTTCATATAACTGATACAGAGAGTCTGGATCGCCAGTGAGTAACTCATAGAAACTAACGCCATCTATTTCGATGATTCGCTCCTGTAACGGCTTTTTGGTTCCGCTGGCGTTATCAGATGGTGTGAATGGATGTGAAAACCGCTCAGGCTTTGAGGCGATAACGGTCACATAATAGGCTGTATACCCTCGATATTTAGAGGTTTTACCATTGATTGCTTGATTCAGCTCCTCGTAAACATCCTTAAGATTTGAACCTTTAACCGTGTTGTATTTATTCTTGATCTCGGCAACTATTTGTCGATTATCATTGACCAGGTCAACAAAGTTTTCATCTGGAATATAGCAGTCTTGAACGCAAGATAAAATGGATTGATGAAAATGTCCCAAGGCATTTTGCAAAGTCTTTTGAGCTTGTCGCCGCTGTTCAGAAATTAGCCACTCACTTAGCGTGATGTTTTGCAGACTGGCGTCAAATAGGGCGGAAAAGGGATCAAGGCTATTGCGGGCGATGTCTTTCTTAGATTTTTGGATACCTTGCAGTCCTTTAACAATCACTTCGCGTACGCAAAATTCTAAGTCGGAGTCTGTAATCCAGTTTAATTGGTTTGCCATATTTCTCTGCCATTGTTTTTTGTTAAGGCATGATAACGGATGAGAATGCTCACGTAAATAGGCTATCTTATTTTTGCCGGCACGCTAATCACCTCACCGCTCGGATAGTGATAGGCGGTGAGTTCTTGTCCCCAGACGCAGCCGGTGTCCAGACAGATGGTGTTGTTTTCGTAGTGCAGTCCCAGCGCCGACCAGTGGCCGAAGATGATGGCTTGGTCGGCGGTTTTGCGTTTGGGCAGGCGAAACCACGGGAGTAATCCGTCGGGCACGTCAGGCAATTCGCCTTTGAATTGAAAATCCATTGCGCCATCGGATGTGCACACGCGCATGCGGGTGAAGGCGTTGATGATGACGCGCAGCCGCTCGGCGCCGCGCAAGGTGCTTTTCCAGCGGTTCGGCATGCTGCCAAACAGGGTTTTGAGGTGTTCGACGTAATCGTCACCGGCAAGCATGGCGTGGGCTTCGGCGGCGTACTGTAAAACCTGTTGTAAGCTCCATTGCGGTAATACGCCCGCATGCACCATCAGTACACCGTGTTCGTAGTGCGCCAGTGGCCACTGACGCAACCAGTTGATCCAGTATTCGGCATCAGGAGCCAGCAAAATTTCATCCAATGTGTCCGAGCGCCCTTGCGTGCGCACTCCCGCCGCAATCCCAAGCAAATGAATGTCGTGGTTACCGAGAATGACGCGCGCGCGCGACCCAAGCGCGCGTACCTGACGCAGCACATCGAGCGAATCCTCGCCGCGATTGACCAGATCGCCGCAGAACCAGATGTCGGCGTCTTCGGGGATTTGCGCCAGCAGGCGACGCAGTGCGTCGGCGCAGCCTTGTACGTCGCCGATGACGTAGAAATGGGGTGTATTGGGTGCAGAAGTTTGGCTTAAATTGTGGTTCATATCGGTTGTGAGTCGCGTCATGCAAACGGCGTATTGTAGCGAGGTTTTGTGACTTTTTAGTTCAGTGTTTTGTCATGAATGCGGTTTCATGGGTTTTTTTGCGGTTTTTCGATGTTTTTGTATCTGTATCGTATGGGCTTGGCGTAAAATCTTAAAGTTTACGTGCGTTTTTTGAGGCGATATGTCTGATTTTATCAAAAGTTTTCGTTCGACCAATCAGTGGTTGCTGTTGGCGTGGTATGACATCCGTCAGCGCTACCGCCGCTCGGTGCTCGGTCCATTTTGGATTACTTTGTCCACGGCGATTATGATTTTGGCGCTGGGTTATCTGTGGACACATATTTTTAAGGTGGATATTCCGACGTTTTTGCCGTTTTTTGCGGCGGGGACAATTATGTGGGGCTTTATCTCGGCGCAGATCAATGATGCGTGCTCGGGTTTTTCACAGTTCGAGGGTTATATTCGCCAGATCAGTTTGCCGCTGCCGGTGTATTTGCTGCGTTTGTGGGCGCGCAATTTGATTTTCCTCGCGCATAACTTCGTGATTATGATTGGTGTGTATATTTACCTCGGTGGTGCGGTCAAGCCGTTGATTGGGCAGTTTGCGTTGGGCTTTTTGTTGCTGAGTTATACCTTGTTGATGCTGTCCGTGCCGATCGCGTATCTGTGTGCGCGCTTTCGCGATATTCCGCCGATTATTCAAAACATCATGCAGATTGTGTATTTCTTGACGCCGATTTTTTGGCAGCCGCATTTGTTGCCGGTTGATAAGTCGTATGTGACGGGCAATAATCCGTTTTTCCATGCGTTGGAAATTGTGCGTGGGCCGTTGACCGGCCATGCGCCGCAGATGGTGTCGTGGTATTGGATGCTTGGTTCGGCGCTGGTGTGTACCTTGTTGGCGCTGTGGTCGCAGGCGAAATTTAAAAAACGCGTGGCGTATTGGTTGTAAGGAGGGCGAAAACATGAGTACTTATATTAAAGCCCGCGATTTGTGTGTCGAGTTTCCGATTTATAACAGCAGTAACCGCTCGCTGAAAAAGCAAATTATTCAGGCAGCGACCGGCGGTAAGATCGCCGAGGATGCCAAGCGCCATGTGGTGATTCGCGCGCTGGATGGCATTGATTTGGATATGAAGCCGGGTGATCGGCTGGGTTTGGTCGGGCATAACGGCTCGGGTAAATCCACGCTGCTGCGGGTTTTGGCCGGTGCGTATGCGCCGACTTCGGGTGAGCTGGAGGTCAAAGGCACGGTCGCCAGTTTGCTTGACATTGGTTTGGGTATGGATGGCGAAGCCAGTGGTTATGAGAATATCGTGATTCGCGGGATTTTGATGGGCATGACTAAGGCGGAAATCGAAGAGAAGATCAAAGATATTGCCGAATTTACCGATTTGGGCGACTATCTGTACATGCCGATGCGCACGTACTCGTCGGGTATGTCGATGCGGCTCGGTTTTGCGGTCTCGACCAGTACCAATGCGGACATTATTTTGATGGACGAATGGCTCTCAGTCGGTGATGCGGCGTTTAGTGAGAAAGCAGCGGCACGCATGAATGATTTACTCAATCGCAGTTCGATGATGGTGTTGGCCTCGCATGATATGGGCATGATTGAACGGGTGTGTAATACCGCCATACGCTTGGAGCATGGTAAGATTGTTGAAAAACTTTTTTAACTAAAAGAGGGATAAGATGAGCACTATAAAACCATTACGTAAAGCGATTTTCCCTGTGGCCGGTATGGGCACACGTTTTTTGCCGGCCACCAAATCGGTACCGAAAGAGATGCTGACCGTGGTGGATCGTCCGGTGATTGACTATGCGGTACGCGAAGCGGTTGAGGCCGGTTGCGATACCTTGATTTTCATCACCGGTCGCTCCAAACAAGCGATTGCCAACTATTTTGACCGCAATCCGGAGTTGGAAGCCGAGTTGGAGGCGAAGCAGAAAAAAGAAGCCTTGGAAATCGTGCGTAATATCATTCCCTCTCACGTGAATTGCGTGTATATCCGTCAAGCAGAGCCGTTGGGTTTGGGACATGCAGTGTACTGCGGTGCGCCGTTGGTGCATCCGGACGAACATTTTGCCATTTTGTTGCCGGATGATTTGATCGACGGTCATCAACGCGGCTGTTTGCAGCAGATGAATGAAGTGCATCAACGCACCGGTTGTAGCGTGATTGCGCTGGAACAGGTGGATTGGGATGAGGTGCACCAATACGGTGTGGTCAAACCCAAAAATGACCAAGGATTGCCATTGGAGTTGGAAGGCATTGTTGAAAAACCGAAACGCGAAGATGCGCCGAGTAACTGGACGGTGGTTGGGCGCTATATCCTCAGCGGTCAAATCATGAAGCTGCTCGAAACCACGCCACGTGGCGCGGGCGGTGAAATTCAGTTGACCGACGGTATTGGCGAGCTGCTCAAATCCGAAACCATCCTCGGTATGCCGTTTTCGGGCAAACGCTTTGACTGCGGCAGCAAGGCCGGATTCTTAGAAGCCAATTTACATTTTGGCTTGGGCTTGCTCAAACGCGGCGGACGATAATCTGAAGGTGTTGGAGAGTTGCGTGCTGTTATCGATTGTCATTCCGTATTTCAATGCCGGTAAATACATTTATACGGCGGTTCAAAGCATCTTGGATGCCTGTGTTCAGGATGCGCCGTATGAAATCATCATTATCAACGATGCGTCGGACGCGGCCCATACGGCGCGTCTGCACGAAATTCATGAGCGTTGCTGGGCCAAACGCAGCGAAGTGCCGGTACGCATTGAGACGCTGGTCGAGAATCAAGGCTTGAGCGGCGCGCGCAATCATGGCATTCAAATTGCACAAGGCGAATATGTGTTCACGCTGGATGCGGACGACTACGTCAATAAAAAGGCCTTCATCAAGGTTCTGAAAGACGTGCAAAACCTCAATATGGACATGATCTTTTTCGGCAGCTATTGGTACGAAAACGATCATGCGTGGGGCATGCA
>CAYPYQ010000028.1:0-2319 GCA_964414735.1 uncultured Hydromonas sp. | reverse complement strand
TTACTGCAAATCTTTGATGCGAACCACGGTTCTACCGCCTTGCAGCAATGGCGCGAGATCATAAGGCTGGCCTTTCCAGCTCATTTCGACTTTCGTACCATCACCTAATTTGACGGATAAAGGCGCTTCACCGGTGATGCTTTTCTCCGTGTCCGGTTGTTGCAAACCGGTCAACAGCACCATGCCTTTGGCATCTTTGATTTCCACCCAAACCGGCCCGTGGAATTTGAGATTCAAACCATCGGTTGCAGCAGGTGTCGTTGTGGTCGCGGTCGCATCGGCAACTGGTGTTGCTGCCGGAGCTGTGCCAGATTGCGCCGCCGCATCAGCAACTACCGGAGGTGCTGGGGTTGCGGTTGGTGCCGCTGCTTGCGTCGGCGGATTATTTACCTGAACTTGGTTCGGCGGGGTGAGTTTTTGTGCTTCGTCACGGCCTTTGAACAGGCGCGCCCCAAAAACCCAGTAGGCCAGCAATGCCAATACCAACAGGCTCAACAGCACCAAACCCAGCTTTGGCAATCCGGATCGAGCCATGCTGTCGGTTTGCTTAATTGGTTTTTGTCCTTCTTTGATACCCACCGAGGCCAGACCACTTGTAGGCTTAAACTGGTTGGGCAACAAAGTACCCGCTTGCACCGGATCGGCACCCACGGCTTTAACGTATTGACTGACAATGGCACGCACGACGATGGGCGAGCTGAACGGTGCGAAGTTATCTGCCTCCAATGCTTCCACATACGACGCTGGTCGATTCGTGCGCTGCGCCAAATCATTGACCGACATCCCAGCAGCCAAGCGCGCTTTGGACAAATATTGTCCCAAGGTTTGCGCGGATTCATTTGCCCCATTCAAAGATGTGTTTTGCTCCATGTCATGCCTCAATATTTCAAAATGTTTTATAAAAAAGTATGTACTAAAACCATTGCCACTGTCCGGCGCGCAGCCAATTGGCCTGCGGACTGACCGGATAGCTATGCAGCAGTCGCTCTGCTGCGCCTGAACCATTTGAACGCACGCCGCGCACCGCCGGTTCGTTGCGTTCGATCTGTGCGAGCAACCAGAGTGTCTCCGGTGTCTCGCCCAATAATTTTTGCGCGCTGTTCCAATCATTACGCGCCGCCTGAAACTGAGCTTTGCGTACCGCCAAATGGCCGCGATATAAATACGCCACACCTAAATCGGGGCGCATGGCCAATGCTGCGTTGACGTACGCATCTGCCTGATCCATTTGCCCCGCACGTGCCGCGCAGACGGTCGCGTTGACCAAAGCTTTGTCCATGCTGCCATACAGCGGATCGCGCAGCACCTGCGATAATTCGCTCAAACCTTCATTGACCCGCTCGGTTTGACACAAATACCACGCATAGCTGTTGCGCAAATCGGTCGTCGACAATTTCTGTACTTCGCTCAAAGTCAAAGCCTGACGAAAATGCGTATCGGCCTGCGCGTTTTGCTGCAATTGCGCATAAATCAACGCGAGTAAGGTATGCGCCGGCACATAGGCATTGTCGCTTTTCAGCGCAATTTGTGCCTCCTGCACCGCCACTGCCACCTGCCCCACTTCATAATAACGCGCCGCCAACTCGGTGTGCGCCCGCGCCTGCGCGAGGGTTTTATCCGAGGTCGTCGCACACGCACCCACCATCGCCGCTGCTGCCCACAGGCTCAACACCTTCACCCATCGAAGCAGCGCATGCGTTTTCATCCTTTCTCACCACCATTCAATGCGTCGATCTGCGACTGCATTTGTTCAAACGAAATCACATTGGTCGGACGCGGTGTGAACACCAGCTTTTGCTCGGCTGCGCGTTCATTGCGACGCGTGCGATCTTTCACTTGTCCCGCCAATTGCCCGCATGCCGCATCAATATCATCACCGCGCGTCTTGCGAATCGTGGTGACAATGCCCGCTTGTAGCAACGTTTCGCCAAAGGCGCGTACTTGATCGCGCGAAGACACATGCAAACCCGACTCAGGGAAGGGATTGAACGGAATCAGATTGAATTTACACGGTACATCACGCACCAATCGCACCAACTCTTTCGCATGCGCGATGCTGTCGTTCACACCGCGCAACATGACGTATTCAAAGGTGATGAAATCGCGCGGCGCTTTCTCCAAATAGCGTTGACATGCCGCCATCAATTCACGCAGCGGATATTTTTTGTTCAACGGAACCAGCTCGTCACGCAAAGTATCATTTGGCGCGTGTAACGACACCGCTAACGCCACCGGACAATCCTCTTTCAGGCGATCCATCATCGGCACCACGCCCGAAGTCGAGACGGTCACACGACGGCGCGACAGGCCGTAGGCGTT
>CAYPYQ010000027.1:0-3786 GCA_964414735.1 uncultured Hydromonas sp. | reverse complement strand
GTGGCGGTGTGCGATCGTGCTGATGGCTTCGAGGTCAACGACGTTGCCCAGCGGGTTGCCGATGGTTTCAGCGAACACCAGCTTGGTTTTGTCATCGATCAGTTGTTCCATCGACGCCGGATCGCGGTAGTCGAAAAAGCGTACTTCGATGCCTTGTTTCGGCAAGGTGTGCGCGAATAAGTTGTACGTGCCGCCGTACAGGGTGGATACGGATACGATGTTGTCACCCGCTTGCGCGATGGTTTGGATGGCGTAGGTGATCGCGGACATGCCTGAGGCGAGGGCGAGGCCGGCGATGCCGCCTTCGAGTTCGGCCACGCGTTGCTCCAAAACCGCCGAGGTCGGATTCATGATGCGGGTGTAGATATTGCCCTGAACTTTCAGATCGAATAAATCCGCGCCGTGTTGGGTATTGTCAAACGCATACGAGGTGGTTTGGTAAATCGGCACAGCCACGGCTTTGGTGGTCGGATCTGGGCTGTAGCCGGCGTGAACGGCGAGGGTTTCGAGTTTCATAGGATTCCTTTAAGTTAAGAATTTATTCTATATAAGAATTATAAATTGCAATAATCATGCAAAAAAAGAATTTAATAGAATAATCTTATCAGTGATGGCGGGTTTTGGCTACGGGCTTGTGCCGAATGGCTGTTTTTTAGTGGATTTCGTCCTGAATCGTACTGTTTTTCCCCGCGTGGTTGTGTTGCGATGGAATTTTATCCGAGGAGGTATGATGCAGGCGATCAATATTCAACAGCAATTGGTACAGGCGCAAGCGTGGCAGGAGGTATTTCTTGCTCGAGTGGATGATTATGAATGGAAGGCCATTTTTGCGTTGGGTGAGTACCCGTGGCATCGGCATGATGAGCGCGATGATTGCTTTTTGGTGATGAGCGGGTGCTTGGGTGTGGCGCTATCCGATGGCACGGTATATGTGCGGGCTGGGGAAATGCTGGTGGTGCCGAGAGGTGTGCGTCACCGGACTTTTTCTACTGAAGGTGCTCAGGTGCTTTTGTTTGAGCCGGTTACTTCAAAATAATTTAATCCAGCATGTCTTTTTTTGCCCCTATTTGGTCTGGGATAGCTCTGTTTCATTGGTATTTTTATTAATAAACTGTGGCTGTTTTTAGTCAATAGGAGGGTATGATGTCACAGGCTTTGTTGGTCATTGATGTGCAGGATTCGTTTATGCACACATCGTATTGGTCGGAGACAGATTTTCCGGCGTATCAACAGCAACAATTGGCATTGATTGCACTGGCGCGTCTGCAGGGCGTGCCGGTGATTGGGGTTTTACACGAAAATCCGCCGGAACTAGGGACGGAATCGTTTCGTAAAAATTCAGGACATGTGCGGTTCATGGATTGGTTGCCGCAATTGGATGAGGTGTTTAAGAAGTCGGTGCATAATGCGCTGACCGATAGCGGACTACTGGCGTTTCTGCACGAGCGTGGTATCACGCATCTGACGATCAGTGGTATTCGTACCGAGCAGTGCTGCGAGACGACCACGCGCGTGGCATCGGATTTGGGCTTTACCGTGAATTTTGTGACCGAAGCGACGCTGACCTTCCAGATGACACATGCCGATGGTACGGTGTTTTCGGCAGAGGATATCAAGAAACGCACGGAATTGGTTTTGGACGGACGTTTTGCGCAGATTAAAACCGTGGCGCAGATGAGTCAGCTATGGGCATGATGGAGCTGCGCATCACGAATTATTTGGCAGCTAACAACTAATTAAAAAAGGATTCAGATGAGCATGGCGCATGTGTTGCAGGCATTGCTGGTGGTGCTGGTTTGGGGGGTGAATTTCGTGGTGATCCGCTGGGGGTTGAACGAAGTGCCGCCGTTTTTGCTGGCTGCTGCGCGATTTGCGCTGGTGGTGTTTCCGGCGATCTTTTTTATTAAAAAACCGAATGTGCCGTGGCGTTGGTTAATCGTCTATGGTTTGTTCAATAGCTTTGGGCAGTTCACCTTTTTGTTCTGGGCGATGAAGGTCGGAATGCCCGCCGGTTTGGCCTCGGTGGTGCATCAGGCGCAGGTGTTTTTTACGCTGATTTTTTCGGTGCTGATTTTGCAGCAGCGCACGCAGCTCGCGCAGTGGCTGGGCTTGGTGATTGCCGTGGTGGGTTTGTCGCTGATTGCTTATGGTAAAAGTGCTGGCTCGGCAGTGGGGATGCAGATGACGACGGCTGGGCTGGTTTTGAATCTGTTGGGTGCGGCGTCTTGGGCGGTGGGTAATGTGGTGGTCAGCGCGATGCGTCGTGCGGGTTATGAGCCGGATGGTTTTGGCTTGGTGATTTGGTCGAGTTTGGTGCCGATCGTACCGTTTTTGTTGATTTCAGGATTATTTGAGCGCTCGGTTTATCCGAATTGGCATGCGCTGAGTTGGCACAGTGTCGTTTCTGCGCTGTATTTGGCGTGGGGTGCGACATTGCTGGGCTATGGTTTGTGGAGTCATTTACTGAGCCAACATGAGCCGAACCAAGTTGCGCCGTTTACCCTGCTCGTGCCGGTGGTGGGACTGCTAACCGCGTGGCTGGTATTGGGTGAGCGGTTGAATGTCTGGCAGTATTGGGGCAGTGCGTGTTTATTGCTCGGCTTGATGGTGAATGTGTTCGGTAGGCGCGCATGGCAGTATTGGGTGTGCCGTCATGCAGGAGTGTCGTGATGAATGTGTACGTGGTTTTGCTGCCCAGTGTTTTGCTCACCGATTTGGCCGCGCCGCTGGATGCGCTGCGCTATGCGCAGTGGTTCGGGGCGGATTTGATGGTGCGTCCGATTTCACCGTCCCAACAGGTTGAAAGCGTGTTTGGTTTGCAGTTATCAGGAATGGCCGATTTGCCAGAGCAGTTACAAAAGGGCGATTTGCTGGTGATTCCGGGGGCGATGGATGAGCGTTTGGCGTATCGGGGCGAAGCAGGTACTTGTGTATCCGACTGGCTGAGGAAATGTTTTAATCCGCAGTTGCATCAGGCTGTGTGTATTTGCTCCGGCGTATTTTTATTGGCGCAGGCGGGTTTGCTCGATCAGGTGAAATGCACCACGCATCATACTCTGGTGGATGAGCTGCGGCAATGGGGTTCAGGTGCTGAGGTGTTGGAAAATCGGGTATTTGTTGATGATGGGGCGATTTTGAGCAGCGCGGGGATTACCGCAGGCTTTGATCTGATTTTGTATTGGCTGGCGCAGCGTTTCGGTCATGATTTGGCATTGAAGGTGGCGCGGCAGATGAACGTGTATTTTCGCCGCATGCCGAATGATGCGGCGCTCTCGCCGTGGCTGCTCGCGCGTAATCACATGCAGATGGCGGTGCATCGGGTGCAGGATGCGATTGCGGCAAACCCTGCGGCGGCGCATGATTTGACTTCATTGGCGCAGATCGCTTACGTCAGCCCACGTCATTTGACACGGATTTTCAAGCAAGCGACGGGCATGACCGTGCATGACTATCAACTGAACCTCAAACATGCGCTGTTTGAGCAATGGCGCGCGAGCGGTTTGAGCCAAGAGAAATCGGCGCTCGCGGCGGGATTTTCGTCGGCGAACAGTTGGCGGCGTTCTAAACAGGTGCGCGATGCTGTTTAATACGTTCAGTTAGGCTCAATCGGCAGTTGGCTATCCACATTCACCCAATCCACACGACTGTCGTAATACACATGCGATTCGGGCGTGCGATCGAGCGCGGTGGTAAAGAGTGCTCGGGCGATGTGTAATTCGCCTTCGTAACGCTCGGAGCGAAAGAACATCGGGCTGCCGCAATGGTTGCAAAAGCCGCGTTGACTGT
>CAYPYQ010000026.1:0-5471 GCA_964414735.1 uncultured Hydromonas sp. | reverse complement strand
GCCGACCACTGTCGCTCAACACTTGCAAGACTCACAGGAGAGCCGCCATGAATAAGGCGCAAATGAAAGCCCGTAAGGAGCAATTGCTGCTCGAAGGCGAAGTTTTGCGCCTGCATCTGCTCAAGGATAAGCTGAGCGTACGCAACCGGATTCAATCGGGTCGTGCCCATGCCGTGATGAATTTACGCAGCGCGCGCGCCGTGTTGAACAATCGCTGGCTGAATCAACCCCAGGTACTTAACGGCGTTTTATTGTTGCTGACACGCCTGTTACCCAAACATCGGAACAGTCTGTTGGGCAAGCTGTCCGCGCCTCTACTGCGCACTTTGATCGTGCTCAATTCTTTGCGTAAAACCGGCTCCGGTAAATAACGCGACGTCTATTTTTATGATGCTGCGCGTACTGTAGCGCCTACTGTGGCACCTACCGTAGTACGAGATGCCAGCGCATCACCATGAATGCCCGCGAAGCTCGGCGCGCTTGCCTCATCTTCAAAGGTCACGTACTCGTAATTCGCCGGATCAGCCAGCACCGCACGGATCAGCACATTGTTCAGCGCATGACCGGATTTATACGCGGTATACGCACCCAAAATCGGCGCGCCGATGACAAACAGATCGCCGATGGCATCGAGAATTTTGTGTTTCACAAATTCGTCGTTGTAACGCAAGCCTTCGGGATTGAGAATTTTATATTCATCCAGCACAATCGCGTTGGCCAAGTTGCCACCCTGCGCCAAACCCAAACCGCGCAAGGCTTCGACATCCTGAATAAAGCCAAACGTGCGCGCACGCGAAATCTGCCGCACATAGGTGTCGCCGGTGAAATCAATCTCGCAGTGCGTGCCGGTATCGTCAATCGCCGGATGATGAAACTCGATGTCAAACAATGCTTTAAAACCGAAATACGGATCGAGGCGCGCACGTTTATCACCCTCGGTGACTTCCACCGATTGCTTGATGCGGATGAAACGGCGCAATTCGTTCTGCGCCACCAGCCCCACACTACTGATGAGATAAACAAAGCTGGTCGCGCTACCGTCCATAATGGGAATCTCAGGCGCATTGACCTCGATGATGACATTATCCACACCCAAGCCGGCCAGTGCCGACATTAGGTGCTCGATGGTTAATACGCGCGCGGCCGGATTGTCCGGATGCGCCAGCGTCGTCGCCATGCGTGTATCAATCACATGCTCAGGGCGACAGGTGATATCCAAACTCGCGTCCACATCGACACGACGAAACACCACGCCGGTATTGACCGGTGCGGGTTTAAGCGTCAGTTTGACCTTGCGTCCCGAGTGCAGGCCGATACCGGTGGTCTCGATCTCCTGCGCAATGGTTTTCTGTACGATGGCGTGCTGTGCTGTACTCATGTTCATTCCTAAGGAAATACGGAAAAAGTAAACCCCTACTTTTTCCGTGCTTAGCATTGGAAATTTTGTCAGGGAAGCCCTGACAAAATTTGAACAAAATCAAAAAATTAAAATTGCAGATGCAGTCAAGTGTGCTTACCTATATCAATGCTTGAACTGAAAAATCCGCGTTTTCCTAATCAGCTCTGTTCAAGCGTAATGATACCGTAAAAAAACAAACCCCATCGCCGATGCGGCATGGGGCTTTAATGTGCCGCAACCATTGGAAATAGCGCGATCACTTATTTCAGTATTTATAATCGGAAACCAAGCGCTACGCCCATGCAATGCATCGGCGCAGCACAATCATCTCTGTTCGGATTCAAACGTCATCTACGCCACAAGACACCCTCATCGTCACCGATACCCGAACCGTCGGCACAGCCGTAGTGAAGGGGACACTACGACCGCGACCGACTATTCGTATCAGTTAACAATGATGAACGTCATGGCAGTCAAACAGCGTTTTCAGCACTCTGAGCCTATCCTACTCTGTTCACAACACCCGCGACATGAGGTCATGAACAGCCATCGGATGGATCAGGTTGCTTAGTCCGCTTGACGGCGCAAAAATGCCGGTACGTCCAAATCTTCAAAGAATGCATCGCCGTTCACCGCGCGTTGTTGTGCTTGCGGTTCACGTTGACGCGCCCAAGTCGGCACATCCAATTCATTATAGTCACCAAACGTTGGGATCGCACGACGTGGCGCAGATACCGCTTCATTCGCCACCGCTTGACCTGTTTGTACCCAGCCGTTTACTGCTGCGGGAGCCACGCTGGCTTGTGCCGCAGAGTGGATGGTGGCGAGGTCTTCTACCGGCGGTTGGTAGGCCGCTACCGCTGCAGCAGGCATACCAACGGGTGCGCCTTGTACCACGCGGGTACCGACGTTGTCCGTTTGTACCACACGCGCGCCGCCCAAACCGGTGGCAACCACAGTCACACGCAATTTGTCACCCAAGCTTTCGTCGTATACGAAACCGTAGATCACTGTCGCGTCTTCGGACGCATTTTCGCGGATGATGCTCACCACTTGGCGGGTTTCACGCGCTTTTAATGTGTCGTGTGACGCAGAGATGTTGATCAGGATACCGCGTGCGCCGGCCAAGTTCACACCATCCAGTAATGGGCTGGCAATCGCTTCTTCCGCAGCGATGCGTGCGCGATCTGCGCCAGACGCAGTCGCTGTACCCATCATCGCACGACCTTGTTCACCCATCACGGTTTTCACGTCGTTAAAGTCGACGTTGATGTGACCATCGACATTGATGATTTCGGCGATACCGGCAACCGCGTTGTTCAATACGTCGTCGGCTGCTTCAAATGCTTCTTCCATGCTGATGTCGTCGCCCAAAATTTGCTCGAGCTTTTCGTTCAAAATGATGATCAATGAGTCAACATTTTGTTCCAACTGACGCAAGCCTTCTTCGGCCACGCGCATACGACGTGGACCTTCGTATTCAAATGGCTTGGATACGACGGCCACGGTCAAGATGCCTAATTCTTTGGCCACTTCCGCGATTACCGGCGCTGCACCCGTACCTGTACCACCACCCATACCGGCGGTGATGAATACCATATTGGCATCACGCAGCATGTCGGCGATGCGTTCGCGGTTTTCTTCTGCAGCAGCACGACCGACTTCTGGTTTCGCACCGGCACCCAGACCGGATTCGCCCAGTTGCAATTTATTCAGCGTCGTGGAGTGACGCAAAGCTTGCGCATCGGTGTTGGCGCAGATGAACTCCACACCTTGCACACCTTTGGCAATCATGTGTTGGATGGCATTACCACCTGCACCGCCTACGCCGACAACCTTGATGATGGTGCCTTCTGGTGCTTCGTTTAACATTTCAAAGCTCATAATTTTCCCCTTTAAAAATTTCCGTTTCCGGAACGTGATACAACTTACAACTGCATACAAAAAGTGATGGATCAAAACGATCGGTTATTTAGAACGTCTTCACAAACCAATCACGCATAATTTTCAAAATCGAACGTTTGCTGCCATCGTTCGCCGTTGATTTTTCAGCGGCTGGCTGCTTTCTGCGGCCCAAGCCACCGCTGCGGTTATCGGTCAGGCGTGCGTCGATTTCACCGCGTTTTTCACGCGCTGACATCAGCAAGCCAACCACGGTTGAGTAACGCGGATTGCACACGATATCGGCGAGATTGCCGTCGTACATCGGCTGTGCAATGCGCACCGGCTTCATGAACACCTCTTCGGCCAACTCGGTCACACCTGGCAACAAGCTGGTACCACCTGTCAACACCACACCCGAAGCGATCAGATGCTCAAATCCTGCTTCTTGCAAATTACGCTGCACCAGTACAAACAGCTCTTCCAAACGCGGCTCGATCACTGCGGCCAGTGACTGACGTTTCACACGGCGCGCCACACGATCGCCCACGCCCGGAATTTCGACCACGCTCTCGGATGGCACCATGCCTTGTTTGGCCACGCCGTAGCGCAATTTCAATTCCTCTGCCTCCGCCGTTGGCGTGCGCAGCGCCATGGCGATGTCGTTGGTCACTTGGTCACCCGCAATCGGAATCACCGCCGTGTGGCGAATCGCGCCATCGACAAACACGGCGATGTCGGTCGTGCCACCACCGATATCGACCAATGCCACGCCAATGTCTTGCTCATCTTGGGTCAAAGTCGCGGTGCTGGAGGCCAACGGCTGCAAACGTAAGTCGGACACTTCCAAGCCGCAGCGACGAATGCATTTAACGATGTTTTGCGCCGCAGATACCGAGCCGGTAATAATGTGAACCTTCACTTCCAAACGCATACCGGTCATACCGATTGGCGTACGGATGCCGTCTTGGTCATTCACTTTGTATTCCTGCGGCAATACATGCAAAATCTGCTGATCCGCTGGAATGCTGACCGCGCGTGCCGTATCGAGTACACGCTCGATGTCGTTTTGCGTGATTTCGGTGTCTTTGACCGCGACCATGCCGCTGGAGTTGAAACTGTGAATATGGCTACCCGCGATACCGGTGCATACGCTGCGCACGGTGAATCCTGCACGCAACTCGGCTTCTTTGATCGCGTATTGAATGGTCTGAATCGTTTCCTCGATGTTAACCACCATGCCGCGTTTCATGCCGCGTGACGGATGATGTCCGATACCGATGACATTGAATCCGTTGTTCGGCAAAACTTCGGCAATCATGGCCACCACTTTGGATGTACCGATATCCAATGCCACAATTAAATCTTTAGTCGGTTCGCTCATTGTTTTTCACCTGTGTTAATCATCGTATCTGTGTTCACGCGATGCAATTTTTCGGAACGCATCGCAAATCCGTTGGGGTAACGCAAGTCGATATAACCTCCCGCATCCCCAACATTCTCTTTGACAAAATCGGCAGATTTAACCAAACGTTGTACCCGCTCTTCAATCGCCGTAGGCGTATCCGCACGCCCCATCTCTATCACCAACCCATTGCCCAACGTCACCTGCCAGCTATAGCGCTGCGACAGACTGATTTTTTTTACCGGCCAACCCAACGGGGCAAACCACTGTTCAATCAACGGTAATTCTTTCGCCATCAAGCCCGCTGCCTCATCCGGCCCCTCGGTTTCAATCAATTTGGCGCGTTGTTCATCGTTTAACTGCGCAACGAATAATTGACCTTCAGGGCTCAGATAGCGGTCTTTCCAAATCGCCAACGGCTGATGCGCCGTAATGCCGATCTCGATTTCATGTGGCCACACTCGACGAATCGACGTGCTTTTGACCCAAGTTAAATCCTGCAAACTCTGCTGCACTTGATTCAGATTCATCGAGAAAAAACCGCCCGACAACCCCTGTCCCAAATTTTCCTGAATCAAGTCATGCGCCTGTTTCTGATCCAATTGCTGTACATCACCGACAAAGCGGAATTGATTGATCGAAAAATACGGCCGTTGTAACAGCCAACCCGCGCCCGCGACGAACAGCAGCGCACATGCCGCCCACAGCATCATGCGCGTGGCTGCCTGCATTAAATCGAGATCGTCCCAAAACGCTTGCATACTGTTTTCTGCCTCAATCCATTAC
>CAYPYQ010000025.1:0-7642 GCA_964414735.1 uncultured Hydromonas sp. | reverse complement strand
GACGGACAAATCTCCGCGTACCAATTCTACCCGGCGGTGATGCACTCAGCCGCGCGCCTGACCTACACGCAGGTGTGGGAATATTTATCCGAAGGCACCGGCGTATTGACCGAGCAACACAAAGCCGTTGCACCGCACATCAAAGATTTGTACGCGTTGTTCAAAATCCAGCTTCAGGCACGCGAGCAGCGCGGTGCGATGGAATTTGAAACCACCGAAACCTACATCGTGTCGGACGAAAACGGCAAAATACAGGAAATCCTGCCACGCACGCGCAACGACGCACACCGCCTGATCGAAGAATGTATGCTCGCCGCCAACGTCTGCGCAGCCGAGTTCATCGCACAGTGCGAACGCCCAAGCCTGTACCGCGTACACGAAGGCCCAACGCCAGAGAAACTCGAAGCGCTGCGCCGTACGCTGCTGCTCTACGGATTGCGCTTGGATGGCGGCGATAAGCCAACGCCGAAAGACTATGCCAAAATCATGGCGCAAGTCGCCGGTCGCCCTGATGCTGCAACACTGCAAACGCTACTGTTGCGCTCAATGCAGCAGGCGGTCTACGCACCAGACAACCTCGGTCACTTCGGTCTCGCGTATCCGGCCTACACGCATTTCACCTCACCGATTCGTCGTTACCCCGACCTGCTGGTACACCGCACGATTAAGGCGATTTTGCAAGGGCAACGCTACACACCGCTGGTGGACGGTTTGACTTTGCTCGAAGACACGCGCAAAAAAGTAGCCGCGATTGATGCGAAACCCATGTCCGCGCAAAACGGCCATGGCAAACCGAACGACGCTCAGCACAATGTCTGGGTGCGTTTGGGCGAACACACCTCGATGTGCGAACGCCGCGCCGACGAAGCCAGCCGCGACGTGACGCTGTGGCTCAAATGCGAGTACATGAAACAATTCATCGGCGAAACCATGAGCGGTCGGATTTCATCCATCACGCAATTTGGCGCATTCGTCACGCTGAACGATGTATTCGTGGATGGATTGATTCACATTTCCGAACTGGGTCAGGACTATTTTGAATACGACGAGACCAGCTACAGCCTAAAAGGTCGCTCGTCAGGCAAAGTGTATCGTTTGGGAGACGAGGTTCAGGTGCGTATTGCAGCCGTAGACTCGGACACACGCAAGATTGATTTTGTTTTGGAAAGCCAATTGGCAAACACAAGCAACGATCAAGCTACCCAAAACGCCCGTCAAGCCAGTGGCAAAAGTATCAGCAGAAACTCCGGCAAAGATTCGGCGAAAAATGCGAAAGCGGCCAACAATGGCGCAGGCAAACGCAGCAAACGTTGACCCCAGAGACAAAACCAGCAGGCACTAAAAAACGACCCGATCAGGTCGTTTTTTAGCTTCTTTTTAGATACCGTTTATTTGAGTAACTGAGCCAAACGTTGCTCCGTCCACCTCTGCGATGCGGGGGTTAATACCAGAAAACCCGAGTTGACTTGAGCAGTTTGCGCGTAGGATTGACCATCCAGCGTAATGTCGTAGGGTTGGCCGCGACGCGCCGTTTCATTCAGACGATTCACACCCTTGTCATTCAAAACAACCAGCAGATACGTGCGACGATGCGCTTCCACGCCCAAATGTTAGGAATACACCATCGTTCGATCAATCGCTACCGACTGACGCAGCATCACGGCTGGTTGTTCGGACACACTCGACTGCACAGGCGGCATGGAATGCGACGGTGCCGTCTGACACGCAGCCAAGCCTAACGTTGCAACAAATACAATACTACCGAGAAATAATCGTTTCACGCCACCTCCCTTATTATTAATAGTTGAACGAAAACGTTTATATTTTACGCCGGCACGGTCAATAGCGAATGACATGGATAACCGGCCAGCTTGTCACGCCCGCCCAAACCATCCAACTCAATCAAGAAACTCAGACCAATGACATTCCCTCCCATTTGCTTGACCAGCTCGGTCACCGCATGTGCCGTACCACCGGTCGCCAACAGATCATCGACAATCCAAACGTTTTCACCCGGTTGGATGGCATCGGTATGGATTTCCAATCGATCCGTACCGTACTCCAGCTCGTAACTAAAGCCAATTCGGTTAAACGGCAGTTTATTTGGCTTGCGCACCGGTACAAAACCCGCATTCAATTCATACGCCACCGTCGGCGCGAAGATAAAACCGCGCGCCTCAGTACCGATAACTTTATCAATTTTCTTACCCTCGCAGTGCTTGAGCAGACCGTGGATCACCGCCTTCAGCCCCTCGGGATTTTGCAGCGCCGTCGTGATGTCGTAAAACAAAATTCCTGGTTTCGGATAATCAGGAACCTTACGCACCAGCGCCAATAATTCTGCATTGGTCATTTTTTATCTGCCACTTCAATTTTTCCAAACAAACCCGCGCATCAGTGATGATCGGGCATCTCTTCAATCAACGCATCCGCATTGTGTCGGGTGCGATTATACAGATACCAGAGGTAAAATAGTGCCATCAATACGGTAATTAACACCATAAAAATCACGATGGATTGATGCAAGGTCACTCCCGCGTTTTTCAGCAGATAATACATCCCCAACATCACCAAAATACTCAAATTCTCATTAAAGTTCTGTACCGCAATCGAATGTCCGGCGGACAACAAGGTATATCCCCGATGCTGCAACATCGCATTCATCGGCACAAGGAAAAATCCGGCCAAAGCCCCAATCCCCATCATCAGCGGGAACGCCAGCCAGACCGAGCGTATCCAAATCATGCTGATGAGCGAAATGCCCAAAAACATCCCGATGGGGATCACCCGCGTGGCCTTGCGCATCGAAATATACTTCGCCGCCAGCACTGCGCCAAGCGTACTACCCACACCGACAAACGCCTGCATGTACGACGCCTGTTTCAAATCCTTGCCCAAATCCAACTGTGCCCAGTCCAACACGATGAACTGCATCACTGCCGCCACACCCCAGAGCAAAGTGGTGATCGACAGTGTGATTTGCCCCAATTTATCCGTCCACAGCACTTTCGAGCTTTGAATAAACTCACGGGTCAACGCCACTGGATGAATATGCTGTTTGCGATAACGCACACCGCTATCAGGAATCATTTTATTGAGTAACGCTGCGATACCATAAACCACACAAATAATGCTCACCGCCGTTAAACCTGGACTGAGCGTCCAATGCGGATGATGATGCAATAACCACCGATGCAAACCCGGCGAAGACAAAAATCCACCCAAGACCGTACCAAAAATAATTGAGAGCACCGTCAACGTTTCGATCCAACCGTTTGCTGCAACCAACTGCTTGGCCGGCACCAGTTCGGTCACAATCCCGTATTTCGCCGGCGAATACGCCGCCGCACCCAGACCAACGATCACCATCGCCATCAGTGGCGATACACCGACCAGCATAATGGCGCAACCCGCCACCTTAATCAAATTGGTAATGAACATCACCGTACCTTTGGGCCGCGAATCGGCAAACGCGCCGACGAACGGCGCAAGCACCACATACGCCACGGTAAAAAAGAATTTCAGCAAAGGCTCTTGATCACCCGGACTCGGATCGTTCAAAATTTCACGCAGCAAGGCAATGCTGGCCAGAATCAGGGCGTTATCTGCTAAAGATGAGAAAAACTGGGCGGCTAAAACGATATAAAAAGGGCGCTTCATATAAATTTTGATGTATTCCGGCGCATCGGGCTACATCCACCCTCCGCCATACAGTTCTGCGATGTTCATGTTATTCGGCAATAGTGCAACCGGCTACGGTTCGCATCCACTTTTTCACTTTATATCACAGAACGCCCCGCTATTACAGAGATTTCACAGCTATTCCCTTTTTCAACCACGAATCAACGACTCAAAGTGAACCGCCTCTCATGGATTTTTTAATCGAATCGCTCTACAATGACAGCACGTCAATGACCTATGAAAACCATCATGCCGCGCCCGATCCTCGCCACCATACATCCCAACGCCATTCGCCACAATCTTGCACAGGTACGCCGACACCTCGAGTCCACTGGAGCGCACATCTGGGCGGTTATCAAGGCCAACGCCTACGGCCACGGCATCGCCAACGTCTATCCGGCTATCGCCGAACGTGCGGATGGACTAGCCATGCTTGATTTTGCCGAAGCCAAACTGGTTCGGCAACTCGGCTGGGAAAAACCTATTCTCATGCTTGAAGGCTGTTTCTGCGCAGAGGATTTCATCAAAGCATTCAAACTCAAACTATCCGTCGTCATTCACAATCATCAACAAATTGCATGGCTCAAAGCCACGCTGCCCTCGGCACATGAAGACGAAATCATTGACCTCCACGTCAAGCTCAACACGGGCATGAATCGCGTGGGTTTTGCCTGCGACGAAGTGGACGCGGTATACAACGAGCTGCGCAGTCTGCAACACATCGGACAAATCGGCCTGATGACCCACTTTGCCAACTCGGACGTGCCGCATAGCGTGGATCAAGCATTGAACCAATTTAAACAACACACCGCAAAAATCCGTGAAACGCATCCGCATGCACCCTTGACGCTGGCCAACTCCGCTGCCATTTTGACCCGTCCCGACACGCATGGCGATTGGGTACGTCCGGGCGTCATGACCTACGGCGCCTCACCATTTGCCGACAAAACCGCCGCACAATGTAATTTACAGGCTGCCATGACCCTATCCAGCGAGCTAATCTCCGTGCGCACCATCCGCGCCGGCGAAAGTGTTGGCTACGGCTCACGTTTCACCGCACCGCAGGATATGCGCATCGGTGTCGTGGCCTGTGGCTACGCCGACGGCTACCCGCGCCACGCCGCTGATGGCACGCCGGTGATGGTGGATGGCGTACGCACGCAGCTGGTCGGACGCGTGTCCATGGACATGATCACCGTTGACCTCACGGTCGTGCCAAACGCGCAAATCGGCTCGCATGTCGAACTGTGGGGACAAAACATTCCGATTGACGAAGTCGCACAATCCTCCGGCACCATCGGCTATGAACTCATGTGCGCACTCGCCACGCGAGTGCCGGTATGCGTTGAGGACTAACTCTTTTAAGCGTTACTGCGTCGAATCTCTTTGGCAATGAACTGCGCCTCATGCGCGATTTCATGCAGCATGCCATTGGGCGAAAGATAAAAGCCACACAGGTACAAACCGTCCTGACCGACAAACCGCTGCTTGTGAATCGGCTGTTTCAAATCCGCGAGCTGCTCATCACTCAGCAACAATAACGACTGCAAATTGTGCCGATAGCCGGTGGCCATGATGATGGCGTCAAATTCCTGCTCGCGGCCATCTTCAAACCGGACTGTTTTTCCTATAATTTTTTGGATGTTCGGATAAACCGTAATATGCCCTTCTCGGATCAAACGCATGGTACCAATATCCAGCAGTGGCACACGGTTTTCTTTCTGCAACTGCTCCGCCGGACCGTAGCGGTGCTTTCTCAAACCATATTTCGTGATGTCACCGATATAAAAATGAACAATCGGCCGATTGATCCAGTCCGCAATTTTCGGCGGCAGCCATTTGGTTAATTTACTCGCCTCCAAAACCGGCATGCCCAAAATATCGCGTGGCAACACATTCACCCCCGAACGCACGGACAGCGATGGAAATGCGCCATGCTCATGCAAACAGATCGCCTGCTCGCAACCCGAATTACCAAAACCCACCACCAGCACCTTTTGCCCCGTGAACGGCTGACCATTTTTATACTGCGAGCTGTGCAGCAGCTGCCCCGTGTAGCCACCCAAACCCTCGTACTGCGGCATTTTCGGCGTATGATTCAGACCGGTGGCCATAATCAAGTTGTGAGCCGTATAGGTTTCATGATTGGTTTGTACCTGCCATAAACCATCGGCTTGCCGTTCGATGTGCTGCACCGTGGTATTGAACACCGGCTTCAAGCCATGCTCCCGTGCGTATTCCTCTAAATACTGAACGACAGCGGCTTTGGGTGGGTATTTAGGCTGATCGCTTGGGTATTTTTTCCCCGGCAGCTCCGACCAGTTTTTGCTGGTGTGTAAGTGCAAGCGATCGTAATGCGCGCGCCATTTCGACGCGACCTGCCCCGTTTGCTCCAAAATCACAAAATCATGAAGACCCTGATCTTGTAAACATTTGGCGCAGGCCAATCCGGCCGCACCTCCTCCCACGATGAGCGTATGTACCGACTGCATGGTTGTCTCCGTTCGGATATGGTTATATTCATTCACATGCATCATAAGGCAAAGCGATGGACAATCTCAACCATCCCTCACAAAAATAAAAACCCCAACGGATGTTGAGGTTGTGATCATACGACGCAATCAAGCTGTGATTACATATCCATCCCGCCATTCACACCCAGTACCTGACCGGTGATGTAATCCGCCTGATCGGAGGCGAGGAACAGCACTGCGTTGGCGATGTCTTGCGCCTGCCCAAGACGCGCCAGTGGAATTTGGCTTTGCAGCGCGTCAATCGCACTGTCACCCAGCGCCTGCGTCATATCCGTAGCGATGAAACCCGGCGCAACGCAGTTGACCGTAATGTTACGCGAGCCGAGTTCTTTCGCCAATGCGCGGGTCATGGCTTCAACACCGCCTTTGGCCGCAGCATAGTTCGCCTGCCCCGGATTACCCATTTTCGCCACGACCGAGCTGATATTGATGATGCGACCGGCACGCGCTTTCATCATGCCGCGCATCACGCCGCGCGAAATACGAAACACGCCGCGCAGATTGGTGGCGATGACATCGTCGAACTCTTCGTCTTTCATGCGCATGGTGATGTTATCGCGGGTAATGCCGGCGTTATTGACTAAAATGGCTACCGCTCCCACTTCTTTTTCAATCTGTGCCAACACTTCATCCGTTTGTTCGGCATCGGCGACGTTCAGTACCAAACCGCGACATTTCGGGTTGATGCTTTGCAAATCCTGTTCAATCACTTGTGCGCCCGAAGCAGAAGTGGCCGTGCCGACGACAACCGCGCCGTTTTGCGCCAATGTCTGAGCGATCGCGCGACCAATACCGCGCGATGCACCGGTGACCAATGCAATTTTTCCGTCCAATGAACCCATCGTATACCTCTATCCGTATGAAATTTTAAGAACCTAAAATTAAGAACCCAATGCGGCACGAATCGCTGCCAAGCTTTCCTGATTGACCAACGCATGACCAGTCAGACGCGCGTCAATGCGCTTGGCCAAACCTGCCAGCACTTTACCCGGGCCGCATTCGACCATATCGGTCACGCCTTGCTCGGCGATGTGTTGTGCGCACTCGACCCAGCGCACCGGATGCCACGCCTGACGCACCAGCGCGTCTTTAATCGCGGCCACGTCGTTTTGTACCAACACATCCACATTATTCACTACTGGAATTTCAGGCGCTTTCAGTGTCAACTCAGCCAATGCCGCTTGGAGTTTTTCTGCTGCCGGTTTGAGTAAGGTGGAGTGGAACGGCGCCGATACAGGCAACACCAAGGCTCGCTTCGCGCCGGCGGCTTTTGCCAGTTCGCATGCTTTCTCTACCGCGCCTTTATGACCGGCAATGACGACTTGACCGGGCGAGTTGAAATTCACTGCCTCGACGATTTCGCCCGTCGCCGCTTGCGCATCGGTACAAACTTGTTTCACCACCGCGTCATCAATACCCAAAATCGC
>CAYPYQ010000024.1:0-4294 GCA_964414735.1 uncultured Hydromonas sp. | reverse complement strand
TCTTTTTCTAAAACCAAAACTTCTGTGTGGCCATATTGGGCGGTGATGTTGGCTGTGATTGCCGTTGATCAATTCAGTAAATTTGCGGTGGAGGCACGTTATGCCTTGCACGAATTCGAGCCGATCACCGGATTTTTTAATTTGGGTTTGACTTATAACCCGGGCGCGGCATTTAGCTTTTTGGCCAACCATGATGGTTGGCAGCGTTGGTTTTTTACCGTGCTGGCGGTGGCAGCTGCGGCGTTTTTCATGTTTCAGATTTACCAAAATCGTGATAAGCGTGTATTAAATATTGGTTTTGCAATGATTGCCGGCGGCGCTTTGGGTAATATGATTGATCGTCTGCGCATCGGTATGGTGGTGGATTTCCTCGATTTTCATTGGCAGGATATGCACTGGCCGGCGTTTAATTTGGCCGATTCGGCGATTTTCATCGGTGTGGTGCTGGTGCTGTGGTCTGAGTTGTTTCAGAAAAAATCATCTGTACGTTGAGCGACAGGCTCCATATGATTCTTAGGGGTTGAGCGTGAAAACCACTTCCGAATATTCACTGGCACGTCAGCAGCTGATCGAGCAATTTCGAGCCAGTATACCGACGCGCGGAGTGCGCCGGCTAATCCGCGGTTTGACCCAATTGACTGATCAGACGGTGCAGCAGGCATGGGGTGATTGTTTTGATGCGTATGTGGCTGAGGATTTGCGTCAGCATGTGTGTGTGGCGGCGGTCGGTGGCTATGGGCGTGGGGATTTGTTGCCTAATTCGGATGTGGATTTGCTGGTGTTGATTGATGAAACGGTACTTAGCGAAGCGCAGCGTTTGCAAATCAATACAGCGGTGGAGCGCTGGCTCGGCTCGCTCTGGGACATGGGTTTGGCGCCAAGTCACAGCGTGCGTACGGTGAGTGAGTGTGTGGCGTTTTGCCATGAGGATTTGGCTTCGGAAACGGCAGTGCTGGAAGCACGTTTTTTGGCGGGTGGTCAAGGTGTATTCGAGAGCTTTACCCAGCAGTTTTTTGCGAATTTTGATTTACAGGCATTTTGGCGTAACAAGGTCGCGGAGATGCGGGCGCGCTATTCGCGCTTTGAGGAAACGCCGTTTAGCCTTGAGCCGAATTGTAAGGAATCACCCGGTGGTCTGCGTGATTTGCATTTGATGCTGTGGCTATCCAAAGCCGCACATCTGGCACAATCATGGCACGATCTGTACGAAATCGGCTGGCTGAATGAAAAGCAGGCGCGCTTGATTCAAAAGTGCGAAACCTTGATATTAGCGATTCGTGCGTGTTTGCATGTGCTGACGCGACGCGGCGAAAACCGCTTGCTGTTCGATTTGCAAACGACTCTGGCGCAGGCGTTCGGCTTCCAGGATAGTGATGGCAAGCTGGCGAGTGAACACCTGATGCAAAAATATTATATTGCCGCGCGGGTGAACTCGGTGCGCATGAATTTGTTTTTGCAAAAATTCGATGAGTATATGGCTCCGGCAGATACGCCGCGTATTGAGCACAAGATCAAGGGCTTTCCTGATTTCGTCGAGGTCAATCACGAACTGGACATCAAGCGCGATGATGTGTTTGCGCGCAAACCGCATTTATTACTGGATGTTTTTTATGTGTTTGGTTCGCGTCCGGGGGTGACCGGTTGTACTTCGCGCTTGTGGGATGCGGTGCTCAAATCTCGTGAGTTGATTACGCCGGCGTTTCGCCGTGACCCAAAAAATCGCCAACGGTTCCTACGTATTTTAAGACTACCCAGCGGCATCACGCATACGCTGCGACTGATGCACCAGATGGGGATTTTGGGGCGCTATTTGCCGGCTTTTCGTAAAATCATCGGCCAGATGCAGCATGATCTGTTTCACATTTACACAGTCGATCAGCATATTTTGATGGTGACGCGTAATCTGCGTCGATTTACCCTGCAAGAGCATGTGCATCAGCATGAGCTGGCCAATCAGGTGATGGCCGAGTTTGGCAAACCGTGGTTGATGTACATTGCCGGGTTG
Source organism: uncultured Hydromonas sp. (assembly GCA_964414735.1). GTDB lineage: Bacteria > Pseudomonadota > Gammaproteobacteria > Burkholderiales > Burkholderiaceae > CTSOIL-112. Next base: position 2,289 of record CAYPYQ010000024.1, on the reverse strand, counting down.
TTTCACGACATTGCCAAAGGGCGTGGCGGTGATCACTCCGAGCTGGGTGCGGTTGAGGTGGTGCGCTTTGCCAAACAGCATGGTTTGAATAAATCGCAAACGGCGCTGGTGGAATTTTTAGTCGCCGAGCATTTGACCATGTCGCAGTTCGCACAGAAAGAGGATCTGTCCGACCCTGATACGATTGTACGTTTTGCGGATATGGTGAAAACACCGGAGCGTTTACAGGCGCTGTATATGCTAACCGTCGCGGATATTCGCGGCACCAGTCCGAAGGTGTGGAACGCGTGGAAAGACAAGCTGCTGGCCGATCTGTACCGTGCGACCATGCGCGTGCTTGAAGGTAAAAGCCAACATCCGCGTGCGACCATCATCCGGGAGCGTCAGGAAAAAGTACGCGAATTGCTGATGAAGCAGGGTGTGGCAAGCAAAGATTATCTGCTGCAGGCCGATGCTTTGTGGCGACATTTTAATCCGGAGTATTTCATTCGCCACGATGCGGCGACAATCGCCTGGCATACGCAAAATATCGTACTGGCGCAGTTGCGCCGTAGTGATGGCAATGAAATCGATGCTGAAAAACCACTGGTTGCCTCGCAGCATTATGTCCTTAACGGCGTGGACAACAGCATTCAGTTGATGGTCTACACCGTGGATAAGCCGGATGTGTTCGCACGGATTTGTGCGGTGATTCAGCAGCGTGGATACTCGATTTTTGACGCGACGATTTACACCAGTGCACAGGGTATGGCGCTGGATACGTTCCAAGTGACTTTGCCGCACAGCATACAGGTCGATCAGGCATTTTTGACCGATCTCAATGCGCAGATTGAGACGAATTTGCAAAATGCTGCCGAGCTGCGTGTGCCGAATTTAGGGCGTTTAACCTCGCGTTCGCGTAATTTCCCAGTGAAGCCAAGCCTGTCACTGATGCCGGTCGGCAATGATGAATACGTGCTCAAACTGACTGCGACCGATCGCCCCGGGGTGCTGTACAGCATTGCGTATATTTTCCACGAAATGAATATCACGTTGCGCAGTGCGCGCATTGTAACGCTGGGCGAACGTTTGGAAGACGTATTTGTGGTCTATAGCCCGCAATTGGTATCGCCCAGTTTCGCGGCGGAGCTGGAACATCGGATTGTGACGGTCTGCACGATTTAGGAGATGAGGGTGCACGTGCATCAAAAGTTTTTTCGCCCCGCGTGGTGGGCCAGTAACGCACACATGCAAACCATTTTGCCGGTGTTATTACCGTTTGCAACGCCAAACTACACACGTGAGCGTTGGGACACGCCGGACGATGATTTCATTGATTTGGATTGGGTGAATCGGGTAGCGGCGGATCAGCCGGAGCAAAAGATTTTCGTATTGTTTCATGGACTGGAAGGCTCAAGCAGCAGCTCGTATGCCAAAGCGCTGATGCATCTGGCGGTGCAAAAGGGCTGGAGTGGCGTGGTGGTGCACTGGCGCTCGTGCAGCGGTGAGATGAATCGCCAGCGCGTGATGTATCACTCGGGCTTTAGCGCGGAAATTGACTGGGTACTCAAACGCATGGCGCAGCGTTTCCCGCATGCGCACTTGTACGTTGCAGGTGTGTCGTTGGGTGGCAATGCGCTGCTCAAATGGTTGGGCGAGAGCGGTTCAGAAGCAGGAAAAATCGTGCAGGCCGCTGCCAGTATTTGCGCGCCGCATGATCTCAAGGCCGGAGCGATTGCCTTGCAACGCGGTTTTAATCAGCGTGTCTATATGCGTAATTTCCTCGGCACGCTCAAGCAAAAAGCGCTGCATAAGCTCACGCAATTCCCCGATTTACCGATGACGCGCGAGCAGGTGCGTGCGGCACGGAATTTTTTTGACGTGGACAATTATTTCACCGCGCCGTTGCATGGCTTTAAGGATGCTGAGGACTATTGGCAAAAATCTTCGTCCAAGCAGTTTTTGAGCAGCATTGCTGTGCCGACCATGGTGTTAAATACCGCCAATGATCCCATTGTGCCGGTGGATAGTCTGGCCACCGCCGCGCAGGTGAGTGCCGCAGTCACGCTTCATTACACTGAAAACGGCGGGCACGTGGGTTTTCTCACCACCCGTCAATCCGGTGATGAGATGAAACATTTCGCGTGGATGCCTGATCAGATATTCGGCTTTTTTGACGCGAACAGCCAATAGCGATTCATCGCAATGGGGATGGCGAAGGCGATTATAATAAAGCCGTTTTTTATCCTAAGCGCATCAATCCATGCCGACACAAGCCGATTTATTCGACACTATTCCTGACGAAACGCC
>CAYPYQ010000023.1:0-1669 GCA_964414735.1 uncultured Hydromonas sp. | reverse complement strand
AAACTGATTGGCCTGGCCATGTGAGACGATCTGGATCAAGCCGATACTGAATTCGTAGCCATAAATGCCGGGAATCATATTGATGACGGCGGGGATGGTGAATACGATCGGCGGCGTGTGCACACGGTGTGCAAAATACAGTCCCAAAACGCCGACCGTAGATGCGCCCGCCAGTGACGCGAAAATGACCTGCTCGGGCATGATGCCGCGCAGCAAAATGGTTTTGATAGCAAAACCGACACCACCCAATAAACCGACCACCCAGAGCGCACGGCGCGGGGTTTTAAACAATACCGCGAAACCGATCGAAACCACGACCGACCAGGCGATTTTTTCGATAGCGTCAAAAGGTAGGAGCATAGTGGAATAGGAATAAGGATAAATAGAATCCGACGGCGATCATGAAAATTAGCATCCCGCCCATAGCGAGCTTCGCCCAGCCGGAGACGATGTGGCCTTCGAGTATGTCCAAAAATCCATTGATCAACGGGACACCCGGAATCAGCCACAGCACGCATGCGTTCAAAGCGCCTTGATGATGATCCAAGCCGAAATGTCGACATAGATTAACCACTGATGTGGAAATAAATGCGCCGACGAACCAGCTCAAGTAGTGGTTGTAATGGCGTTTTAGGAGCCAGCCGCGTCCATACACCCCCAGCAGTGCGGCGACGAAGGTGATGATGAATTCCAGATGAGTGCCGTTGAAAATTTTGCACAATGCTGCGGTTGCCAAAGACACGAGTACGAACTGCACCCATTCGGGGTAAGGTACGGAATGCGCTGCGCGCGCGATGGCCTCTTCAAAATGCGGGCGTGTTATTTTCCCTTCGGTCAGCTCCCAACTCAGCACACTGATTTTGGAAATGATGGAGAAATTCACGCCGTAGTGCGGGATATTGCGCACGATGGTGTAATGCTGTGCGCCATGCGGATCGGGTTTGCCGTCCAGCGGTTCAACGGTGAGAATCAAAGAGGAGTGGGAGACGAATTGGCCGACACGACAGCCAAAGGCTTGGGCAATGCGCTCCAGATTGCGTACGGTACGCGTGGCATTGGCACCGTTGCTAATCAGTGCCACACCGATGTTGGCAAGCAATTCGGTGGTTTGTTGCAGGCTGTAGGAGGATGGGTTCATGCTCGATCAATCTAAAATGAAATCGTTTGCATGTGCGAAACTATAGCATGCTCGGGGTAACCGTTCAAATTTCAGAGCTTCCCTCCGACGGATTTATGGTGTTTTGACAAAAAGGTGCCGTTATTGTGTTGCCACCGAGCGACAAACGATGGTTCTGTTTATTTGAACACGATGGTGCGTTTGCCATTGAGCAGCACGCGGTGTTCGGCGTGCCATTTGACTGCACGCGCGAGGGTGACGCACTCTACGTCACGGCCAATGACAGTCAGCTCGTCTGGTGTCATGCTGTGATCAACGCGGGCGATGTCCTGCTCAATGATGGGGCCTTCGTCCAGATCGGCGGTGACAAAATGTGCGGTCGCGCCGATGAGTTTCACACCTTTGGTGAACGCTTGATGATAGGGTTTCGCGCCTTTAAAACTCGGTAAAAACGAGTGGTGGATGTTAATCGCGCGACCGTTCAGCGCCTGACACATGTCGTTCGAGAGAATTTGCATGTAGCGCGCCAGCACGACAAAGTCGATTTTTTGC
>CAYPYQ010000022.1:0-1847 GCA_964414735.1 uncultured Hydromonas sp. | reverse complement strand
TCGGCGCTCAGGTTCAGCTGCGACAGACGAGCGATTTTTTGCACATCGGTGAGGGTTAAAGACATGGTGACTCCAGTTTGCCTTGATGCAAAATATTTGCGAATAATAAGGCGCAATTGTACCGCAAAGCGCGCTGTTTGCGGGCACTTTGCGGGGGTTTCGGCAGGAGCTAAAAGCTGAAAAAGCGACTAAGTTTGAATCAGCATCACGCCATCGTCGTCATCGGGCAGGGCGTGGATGCGGTAGTGAATATTGTTTTGCGCCAGATAGTCGTAAAAATCGCCCATTTTATGCTTGAATTTGACCACGTCATCCACCACGATCAGCGCGTTCGGCGCGGCGAGCTCGCGGGCGCGCAGGTATAAATCCAGCGTCTGTGACTTTTGCGCGTCGATGAAAATCAGGTTAAATCCGTCGGGTGTTGCGGCGTGAATCTGCGGCAGTAATTTCAGCGCATTGCCTAAATGTGCTTCAATCTCAGCGCCCAGCGTGGCGAAATGATGGCGCGCCTCTTCAATAGCTGGGCGTGACATGTCCATGGTCGCTATCTGCGCCGGCCACGCGCGCGCGATCTGCCACAGGCGCAGCGTTGAGTAACCGTTGGCACAGCCCAGCTCCAATATACGCTGCGGGCGGTATTCGCGCAGTAATTCATGTAAAAACACGACATTCTCAGGGCTGATGTTCGGGGTGTGACGCAGGCGGCCGAGTTGATACAGTTCGCTCAGATAGGCCTCCAGCGCGGCCTCTGTGACGGGCAAATCGGGTTTGGGTAGATGCTGTGCGACCTGTTCCAGACTGAAGTAGCGGCGCTCGGCGCTAAGGGCTGTGCTGACCGTCATGATTTACAACGATTGCCAACGTTTGAGTGCATCGCTGTGGATGCCGTGCTGATCGAGCACGCGTCCGATGGTGTGCTCGATGATGTCGTCAATGTTCTGTGGCTTTTGGTAAAAAGCCGGAACCGGCGGGAAAATCACGCCGCCCGCTTCGGATACCGCGAGCATATTTTTCAAGTGAATCATCGACAGCGGCGTTTCGCGCACCATCAGTGTCAGGCGGCGACGCTATTTGAGCATCACGTCGGCCGCGCGGCTGATGAGATTGTCCGAAAAGCCGTGCGCAATCGCCGACAAGGTTTTCATCGAGCAGGGCGCGACGATCATGCCCTCGCAGAGAAAAGAGCCGCTAGCGATAGCTGCGCCGACGTTGTTCACCGCGTGTGTGATGTGCGCCAGCGCGCGAATCTCATCTTTGCTCATATCCAGTTCGTGCGCGATCGTTAACCAACCTGCTTCGGAAACAATCAGGTGGGTTTCGATCTGCGGCAGCTGGCGCAATGTTTGCAGTAAACGTACGCCATAAATCGCACCGGTCGCACCGGTGATGGCGACAATCAGGCGCTGAGGATGTGGTTGGTCGTGCTCAGAATAAGAGGGAGTGCTCATGGAGGGTTTGATTAAGCGGTGGCTTCTTCGACCAATTTTTGCAGTTCGCCTGATTCAAACATCTCTGTCATGATGTCCGAGCCGCCAATGAATTCGCCTTTGATGAACAGTTGCGGAACGGTCGGCCCTTGCGAAAATTCTTTGATGCCTTGGCGAATGCTGTCGTCTTCCAATACGTTTACGGTCGCGACATTGCTCGCGCCGCAGGCTTTAAGCAGTTGGATCGCTTTGCCAGAAAAGCCGCATTGTGGAAACTGCGCCGTGCCCTTCATAAACAATACGATCGGATAATCGTTGACGGTTTTTTGGATGAAATCGTGTACGGAGCTCATGGGGATCCTTTTGTGTGAAAACGGTGAATGGCGTTGGTGTCCAACAAATGCGCTTATTATACGCCAA
>CAYPYQ010000021.1:0-1603 GCA_964414735.1 uncultured Hydromonas sp. | reverse complement strand
AAGCCGTTTTTTAAAGGCTTTGCACATAAGCAAAAAATGGGTTGTTAATCAACTCGCTGCGTTGATTGGATTTTTATTAAAAGGAGACAAAAATGGGCGTACTACGAATTGGTCACGTAAGCATCAAAGTGATGGATATGGATGCGGCGGTCAAGCACTATGAAAAAGTATTGGGTTTAAAAACCGTACACACCGATGCCGCAGGCAATGTGTATCTGAAATGCTGGGACGAGTGGGATAAATACTCTCTGATCCTGACGCCGAGCGATCAGGCGGGTTTTAACCATGTCGCGTTTAAGGTGGAAAAAGACAGCGAGCTGGATGCATTCCAACAGCGCGTGGAAGCCGCAGGCGTGAAAACGCAAATGCTGAACGAAGGTACCTTGCCTTTTACTGGCCGCATGCTGCAATTCCAATTGCCAAGCGGTCATGATTTCCGTCTGTATGCGCAAAAAGAATTTGTCGGTACCGACGTGGGCAGTGTGAATCCGGATCCTTGGCCGGACGATATTCGCGGCGCGGGCGTGCACTGGCTCGACCATTGCCTCTTGATGTGTGAATTTAATCCGGCGGAAGGCGTGAATAAAGTCGCGGAAACCACCGAGTTCATGAAAAACTGCTTGGATTTCTATCTGGTCGAGCAAATCACCGTCGGTCCGGAAGGCGCATTCCAGTTGGCCTCATGGATGACCCGCACCAACACCCCGCACGATATTGCCTTTGTCGGCGGGCCGAAAATGGGCATCCACCACATTTCATTCTTCCTCGACTCATGGAACGACGTGCTCAAAGCGGCTGACGTGATGGCGAAAAACAAAGTGAAAATCGACGTGGCGCCGACCCGTCACGGGATCACTCGCGGTGAAACGATTTACTTCTTTGACCCATCCGGCAATCGCAACGAAACCTTCGCGGGCTTGGGCTATTTGGCGCAGCCGGATCGTCCGGTGACCACGTGGACGGAGGATGATTTGGCCTCCGGTATTTTCTACCACACCGGCGTATTGGTGCCATCGTTTACCGAGGTGTACACCTAATAAGCTTACGACCTTGTAAAACTTCGGACAATGGCGGCAATGATTGCAATGCGTGCATGGCAAGGTCGTGCCATTGCCGGAGTGAACGGTCAAAAGAGGATAGCCAAAAGAATAATGTGCTTCATCAGCAGAATGGAAAAGGTTACAACATGAAAAAAATTGTATATTCAGTAGCAGCGATGGCCGCATGTGCCGTCAGTCTGACCGCGCAGGCGGGCGGTCATTATGTTCCGGGCGTAGAAGGTATTCAAGCGGCCTCCGTGCCGCCACCAGGCAACTACTATCTGGGCTATTTGGTGAATTACAACATCGACAGCCTGCGCGCACCGGGCAGTAAAGACGCGATCCCGGGACATAACAAAGGTACGGTCACCGCGCTGGCCAACCGTTTTGTCAAAATCACCAATAAAAAAGTTTTGGGTGCGGACTATGGCTTTGAAGCCATCGTGCCTGTGGTACGTAAATCCTTGACGTTCAATGCGGCGGGTATTTCAGAAACCCACAGCGGCGTGGCGGACATCTATCTGGGGCCGGTGGTGTTGGGTTGGCATGGTCAACAATGGGAT
>CAYPYQ010000020.1:0-3304 GCA_964414735.1 uncultured Hydromonas sp. | reverse complement strand
TATCGATCAAGCATAATTAACCTATTTTTTGATAAGGATAAACGGTGAATATTCAGCCTTTGGCTCTGGTGGTGGAAGATGAAGACGACATCGCAACCTTGTTGGATTTCAGTTTGCGCAAGGCGGGCTTTAGTGTGGATTGGGCAAAAAATTTACAGGAAGCCCAAGCTTGTGTGAAAAAAGTATTGCCGGATGTGGTCGTATTGGATTGGATGCTGCCCGATGGGGATGGCGTGTCGTGGCTGAATCAGATGCGCGCCAGCGAGCGTACCAAATATCTGCCGGTACTCATGCTTACTGCGCGCGCGCAGGAAGCCGATAAACTCAAAGGTTTGGAAGGTGGTGCGGATGACTATATCACCAAGCCATTTAGCCCGAAAGAGTTGGTCGCTCGTATCAATACTGTTTTGCGCCGTGCTGCGCCGCATCATGTGGAGCAGGTGATTGAGTTTGGTGATTGCCGTTTGAAGGATGATGACCACACCTTGAATAAAGGCGACTTGGTAGAAAACATTGGCAATACCGAATACAAATTGCTTAAATTCCTGTTGACCCATCGCAACAAGACTTACAGTCGTGCGCAGCTGCTCGATATGGTCTGGGGCGATCATGTATTTATCGAAGAGCGTACAGTCGATGTACATGTTTTGCGTTTACGTAAAATTTTGCAACGCTTTAATGTGGAAGAACACCTTGAAACCGTACGCGGAATCGGGTATCGTTGGCAAGAATAACGAGCGACCCAGTCAGTGCATGCGGTCGTTCGTCCTGTATCCATTGACTGGGGAAATGTGCGTTATTCGATGAGCAATATTCGATAACTGACGCAGTTCCACGGTATGAGCGGTTTACCAGAATGCCTAATAATAAAAAAACTCTTCCCGATTTAAAAGTATTCGACCCCATCGAAGACAAATTTTCTCATAATTATCAACCTGTTTCCTTTCTTCGCTCCGCTGCTGTACCGGCGATTTTACTGACGTTGTTAGTGGCAGTAATGTCGTATTTCCTACCGTTTTGGGTGGGGTTGCTGTTAGTCATCGTTTATCTGATTTGGAGTTTGGTGGCGCATTACCGCGAACTAAAACGATTTGCACTTTGGTTATCTTATCCTAAAAGCCAAAATGTGCCGTCGGGACATGGCGTTTGGACCGATATTTTTGCCAAACTATATGCCTTGCGTCGTATGGACGAGAAACACGAAGCACAATTGGCCGAATGGCTGGCTCGTTTTCAAAACACCATGCGCCATTTGCCCGACGGCGTGGTTTTGATGGACAAGGCAACCACACTTGAGTGGGCCAATCCAGTGGCCGAACAGCATTTTCATCTGAATTCTGAGCAAGATTTGGGCACGCGCATGGTCAATTTGGTGCGTGAGCCGGAGCTGGTTAATGCGATCAAGGCAGCAAAATACGATCAGCCATTCAAAATTCATTATATCGGTCACAGTTTAGAAATTCATTTAATTGATTTTGAGTCCGACCGAATCATCTTGGTGAGCCGTGATATTACCGAAACTGAGCGAGTGGACTCGATGCGCCGTGATTTTATTGCCAATGCGTCACATGAATTGCGCACACCGCTCACGGTCATCAGCGGTTTTTTGGAACATGCGCAGGAAACTCCTGATTTGTCGATGGATGAGCGTATGAAGCAGCTGGATTTGATGCGTCATCAGGCGGATCGCATGACGGTACTGATTCAGGATATGCTGATGCTCTCACGGCTGGAATCTGAAGTGCATGTGGATGCGCATACCATCGCGATGCCAATTTTGATTCGTCAGCAGCTTGATAGCGCGCAGGCTCTATCAGCTGGGCGACATATTTTCCACAGCAGTATTGAGAACATCAATATTGAAGGAAGTGAGCAGGAAATTGCCAGTGTGGTCGGTAATCTACTGTCCAATGCCGTGCGCTATACCCCTGAAGGGGGAGACATTTTCCTGAACTGGTCGTATAACGCGAAACAGCAGCCAACGCTGGTTGTCCGCGATACAGGTATGGGTATTGCTTCCGAGCATTTGCCGCGTCTAACCGAGCGATTTTATCGGGTCAATACGGCGCAATCGCGCGCAACCAAAGGGACGGGATTGGGCTTGGCAATTGTGAAACATGTTTTGATTCGTCATCACGCACAGTTGAAAATCGAGTCGTTGGTCTCGCCATCGCCGAAGCATGGTACGACCTTTACTGTGATTTTTCCAAGGGAAGGGTTGGGCTCGGGTAGATAGTTGATCCGCGCTTTTTGTGGCAGGAGCTGATTTCGAGTCGGTACTATGAATGGCTAAAAGTGCTAACTGTTATCATCGATTGGGCGATGTGTTAATATGCGCCATCTTCGGCGCTATCGTCAGGCGCCGATATTGACCTTAATTGTTCGGCATGTCTCGAAAAACCATATCACGCTACCATAAAAAAATTATTTTTGCGTCCTCTCTGGGTACGGCCTTTGAGTGGTATGACTTCTATTTGTACGGCACTTTGGCCGGTATTTTGGGGCAGCATTTCTTGTCGGGTTATAACCCGACCGCCGATTTCATTGTGACTTTGATGCTTTTTGCCGTCGGTTTTGTCGTTCGGCCATTCGGCGCTTTGTTTTTCGGACGTTTGGGCGATATGGTGGGGCGCAAGCATACATTTTTGGTCACGATTTTGATTATGGGTTTATCCACGTTTATCATCGGTTTGTTGCCAACGTATGATGCTATTGGCGTGGCCGCGCCGATTTTATTGATTGCATTGCGGATGTTGCAGGGCTTGGCTCTGGGCGGTGAATACGGTGGGGCGGCGACTTATGTGGCCGAGCATGCGCCGCCGGATCAACGTGGTCGCTATACCGGCTGGATTCAGGTGACGGCGAGCTTGGGGCTACTGTTGTCGTTGCTGGTGACCAATGGTGTACGTTGGCTGATCGGTGAGGAGGCTTTTTTCGCATGGGGTTGGCGCATTCCGTTTTTGGCCTCGATGTTGTTGTTGGGCTTTTCAATTTGGCTGCGGATGCAGCTCAATGAGTCGCCACCGTTCATGCAGCTGAAAGAGGATGGCTTGGTGACGTCCAGTCCGTTATTGGAGTCATTTGCCAAGTGGTCTAATCTGAAAAAGGTGCTGGCGATGATGTTTGGTCTATGCGCTGGTCAGGGTGTAATCTGGTATACCAGTCATTTTTATGCCTTGTTTTTTTTGACGCAAAGTCTGAAACTGCCTGCACCGCAGGCGCAACTGTTGATGATCATTGCGCTATTTTTGGCCTTACCGAGTTTTGTTTTTTTTGCCAGTTTGTCGGATCGAATGGGGCGTCG
>CAYPYQ010000019.1:0-1576 GCA_964414735.1 uncultured Hydromonas sp. | reverse complement strand
CCATATCCATCACTTTGATGCTTACGTGACCAATTCGTAGTACGCCCATTTTTGTCTCCTTTTAATAAAAATCCAATCAACGCAGCGAGTTGATTAACAACCCATTTTTTGCTTATGTGCAAAGCCTTTAAAAAACGGCTTCTCAAAGCTCCCCATCACCACCAATTCCAAATCCGTTTGTGGCGTTACGCGACAGGCCAAGGTACAACCCATCGCTTGCTCTTGCTCATTCACATGCGCCCGACTGATCGGCCCGATGTGCTTGACTTCACCCGAAATCACACGCACCTTGCACACCCCACAACCGCCGTTGTCAAAGCCGACCGGTATGCCGCGCCGCCCCAGCCGCACCATGCCTGCCAGCAAAGTTTCGCTGGTGGCGCAGGCGTACGACTCGTCGGTTTGCTGCAAATGCACCGTTACCTTAGGTCGAAAATCCCACATGCCCGTGCTGCCCGATACATCACAGGTGTTTGAACAACGGACTGCGTACCTGCTGCGCATCGGCGGCGGAAATGAATTTTTCCGTGTAGATGTCGCGCTCGTACAAACGTCCTTGCATCAAGGTACTGATGCACGATTCAATCATCAGCGGCGGACCGCACAGGTAGGCTTTATGACCGCGAAAATCATTATCAAACTTCGCTTTCGCCGCATCGTGTACAAAACCACGGAAGCCATCCCACGCATCACCCTCCTCGACCGCCGACAAAGCCGGTACGTAGGTGAAATTCGGATACTGCTGCGTCCACTGCATGAATAAATCGTGGTCATATAATTCGTCGCGGGTACGTGCGCCATACACCAGCGTGATCGGCAGTTCGCAGCCCTCTTCCAACAAGTCGGCAATCATGGATTTCGGACTGGACAGGCCGGAACCGCCCGCCATGAAAATCAAGGGTACTTGCGCGGACTTGCGGGTAAAAAACCGTCCGTATGGCCCCGTGACTTTGACCGAATCCCCTACTTTTAATTCGCCGTGGATGTAGCCGGTCACTTGTCCGCCCGGAACTTGCTTGATGTTCAACTCAATCAAATCACCTGTGGTCGGACAGTTGGCCAGCGAGAACGCACGCGATTCGAGCTCGCCCACACTCAGGTTGACGTATTGACCCGCTTGGAACTTCATTGGTTTGTCCAATTTGATCCAAACGCCTTTGATGGTCGGCGTGAGGTTCTCAATGCGCTCAACCACACCGGCAAAGTCATCAATCGGCAGGTTCAACGCATCGGGGTCTTCGTCAATATCCGCCTCGATCACCACATCGGACTGGAGCGTGGCGCAGCAAGCCAAACATTTTTGCTCCTCACGCTCGTAGTCCATCAGGGCGAAGTTCGAGGCCTGACCATGATCCACTTCACCATCGACGATTTGCACTTTGCAGGTGGCGCACAGGCCGTGACAGCAAGCATGCGGCAGATAAATGCCTTCGCGCAGAGCCGCGTCCAGTATCGTTTGTCCTTCATTAACGTCAATGGTGCGGCCGATCGGTTCTATGGTTAAGGTGTAGCTCATGGCGTTCTCTCGTACAACGGTTGGTTAAAAGTGAATCAAGGTCAATCGGTATTAGCTGCA
>CAYPYQ010000018.1:0-1958 GCA_964414735.1 uncultured Hydromonas sp. | reverse complement strand
GGGCTTTGGCGGTATTTCGGTCGGTGGCATTGGCAATAATCGCAAACATTTCTCAGCCAACATTATTCCAGGCGTGGATCATTTGCCGCATACCTTGAGCATCGAGCACGCGGCATTTAGCCGTGGTCAGCCGGAATGGGGCGCACATTTGGCCGATGCGCTGGAGAACCTCGTTGCACTGCACGACGCTTCTACCATTGCGGGTGTGATTGTCGAGCCGATGGCGGGTTCGACCGGCGTATTGATTCCACCGAAGGGCTATCTGGAAAAACTGCGTGCGATCTGTGATAAGCACGGTTTACTGTTGATTTTCGATGAAGTGATTACCGGTTTCGGTCGTCTTGGAGCGCCGTTCGCCGCGCAGTATTTCAACGTCACGCCGGACATCATGACCATGGCCAAAGGCTTGAATAACGGCGCGGTACCGATGGGTGCGGTGGTGTGTAAAAATGAAATTTACGATACGGTGGTTAATAGTGCGCCTGCCACTGCAATCGAGTTCTTCCACGGTTACACCTACACCGGTCATCCAATTGCAGCGGCATCGGCCTGTGCGACGCTGGATGTGTACCGTGATGAGAAATTGTTTGAGCGCGCGGCGCAGTTGACCCCGCATTTTGAAAATGAAATCCACAAACTGGATGGGCACAAACAAGTTAAAGACGTGCGTAATCTGGGTTTGGTCGGTGGTATTGAGCTACATACCCGCGATGGACAGGTCGGTGCGCGTGCGTATGAGGTCTTTGTCAAATGTTACGAGGCGGGTGTGCTGATCCGTGTGACGGGCGACATCATCGCAATTTCACCGCCATTGATCATCAACGAAGCGCAAATCAGCGAGATTTTTGATACGATTGCGCGGGTTTTGGATACCGTGTCGTAAAGATAACGAATATCACCCATCAAAACGAGCCGATTCATGTGAACGGCTCGTTTTTAATTTTTCAGTTTGCGGTAAATCAACCACGCGGCAAATGCCGTGGCGCTCAGCACCAAAAACACCACAATCCCAAAGCCATGCGGATTATTGGCCCACGGAACCCCCCCCACGTTCATCCCCATCAGACCGGCGGTCAGGTTGATCGGCAACGCCAGCACCGACACAATGGTCAAAATGAAAATGCTGTTGTTGTTCGCTTCGGCGATTTGTGCGGCGATTTCCTCTTGCAGTAATTTGATGCGCTCTTGCAGTGAGGACATATCGGCTAGCGCGACGCTGAACTCCTCGGTGGATTCGCGCAGGCCATTGATCTGATCGGGGGTGATCCATGCCGGTGGATGCTGGAGCAGTCGGAACAAAGCGGCCGGCTCGGGTGCGAGCAGACGTGCGAGTCGCACCATCACACGGCGCAGTTGACCAAGCTTGGCGCGGTGTTGCCCCAGATGGCTGGATAAAATTGCATCTTCGATTTCATCGACTTGGCGAGTGACTTTGCGAATAATGTTGGCTAAAACTTCGGCTTGGTCTTGCAGCAAATGAGTCAATAAATCCGTACTGGATTCAAACGGGTCGTTGCGTTTGACTGCTCGGCGCAGCCGATCGATTGAAGATAAATGTGTGCGTCTGCCGGTCACCATGAAGTGCTGATCAGCGACCAGCCACAGTGTCGAAATTTCGGAAGGGTCAAAATTAAAATCATAGCGCACGTCGTTCATGACGGCGAGCAACTGTTGATCCGCCTGGTCGATTTTGGTCGAGCTTAATCCTTGATGCAGCGAGTCGAAAAATTCATCTTCCAAACTCAAATGCTGCTTGAGCCAGCTTTCTGCATGGGACACATTCAAATCCATATGCAGCCAGACAAAGCCTTGCTTGAGATTCTCGGCACGCAATCGCTCATTGAGCTGATCGGCCTCAATCGGTTGATTCGCCCCAGTACCATCGAACCAATACGCGCACACCACGCCGTTGATGTCCGAGCCGTAGGTGAGGGGTTGGGTTGAAGGGCGCGTCGTCA
>CAYPYQ010000017.1:0-1819 GCA_964414735.1 uncultured Hydromonas sp. | reverse complement strand
GGTGAATTGTAGGTATGGCCTGCGTCGGTGGATTTCGCAATGCGTTTTTTCCCCTCATCAGTGCTGGCGATGATGAAGTGCCACGGCTGTGAGTTGGTCGAGGAGGGCGCGTATTGTAACAATGTCTGTACCTCGGCGATCTGCTCGTCACTCAGTTTACGGCTGGGGTCAAACGCTTTGGTGGTACGGCGTTGCGTGGCGAAATCGGTAATGCGCATATCATCTCCTTGCAGGATTGGTTTTTAAAATATTTCAAAGATTCTACTCTATTTGAGATCAATTGACGCAACATTGCCAAGCCATCACCCGCATGTGTATCATGCACACATTGGGGGGCATATGAGAATCGTATTTATATCAGACATACATGGCAATTTACCCGCGTTGGAAGCGGTCAAAAAAGACATCCTGCGCCGTGGCGCGGATCAGATCGTTAATCTCGGCGACAGTCTATCAGGACCGTTACTACCGCGCGAAACTGCACAGTTTTTGATGACTGAGGGATGGTACAGCCTCGCTGGCAATCACGAACGACAAATTCTCGCCGAGGATGGCGCACCCAGAGGTGCGTCGGATGCTTATGCATATGAGCAATTGACTTCCGTTGAGCTGGATTGGATACGCTCACTCACGCACCGCCATCAGCTGACCGAAGAGATTCTGATTTGTCACGGCACGCCACGCAGTGACATTGAATATTTCCTTGAAACGGTTGAAGGTAATGCCATGCGCATTGCGCGCCCCGATGAGATCAATGAGCGCATTGCCGGTGAAATGGCACCGATCATTGTTTGTGGCCACAGCCATGTGCCACGCTTGATTAAACGAAATACAGGACTGTTTAACGAACAAATTTTATTCAATCCCGGAAGTATTGGACTACAAGCCTATGAGGACAATCATCCACATGATTACCGCATGGAAATCGGTTCGCCCGATGTGCGCTATGCCATACTAGAGCGAGATAATGGACTGTGGAATGTCAGTTTTCATGCCGTTGCATATGATTTTGAACCAATGGTACGACTGGCTCAAGAGCGCGGCCGAGAGGATTGGGTACGGGCATTGAAAACGGGTTATATGACAAACAGAGTGTAAATGGGACTTTAATGAACATGCAGATTTCAGATATTTTAATGGCCGTAGCAGGCGGTGAGATTTTTGTGCGGCGTTGGGTGGTGGAGAATAGCGACGCTGCGCCGATTATCTTATTGCATGACTCTTTAGGATGCGTTGATTTGTGGCGGGATTTTCCTGAGGCATTGGCGCAGTTCACGAAGCGTACCGTGATTGCCTATGACCGTTTGGGATTTGGGCGATCCAGCCAACGTGAAGGTTTGCCGAGTATTTCTTTTATCGAAGAAGAGGCAAACATATATTTCCCAGCGATCAAGCAAGCGCTCGGCATAGACAAATTTATATTGCTTGGACATAGTGTGGGCGGAGGCATGGCTATTACGATTGCGGCGACACATTCACAAGACTGCCAAGCCGTCATCACCGAAGCGGCTCAAGCTTTTGTAGAAGAGCGCACTCTGATCGGCATACGTACTGCAAAAGCGTCATTCGCAGCACCGGAGCAATTCGCTAAACTGACTAAACTGCATGGTGATAAAGCACAATGGGTGCTGGATGCATGGACGGAAGTATGGCTTTCACCAGATTTTCGGACATGGTCGCTGGATATTTTTTTACCGCAAGTCCACTGTCCGGTGCTGGCCATTCATGGTGAGAAGGATGAATATGGCTCGGAAGCGTTTCCTCGACGCATTGTGGAGCGTGTTTCGGGTCAATCTGTTTTAGCGATTATTCCTGAGTG
>CAYPYQ010000016.1:0-5545 GCA_964414735.1 uncultured Hydromonas sp. | reverse complement strand
GTGATTGCAAATGAACGCGACCAGCAGTGGTTGTCCGGCAAAATCCGCCAGATGCACGGTGCGTCCTGTCGCGGGTTCGAGCAGCGCAAAGTCGGGTGCGGCTGTGTTCAGCGCGAGCATATTCGATGGGGTGCGAGCCATGGTTCCTCCGTGTGTTTATATTTTTTCTGGGTGAATAGTCGCCTGCCACGCGCGCAATACCGGCGTGATGGCGTGCAATTGCGCTTCTAAAATGGCGTTGGGAATATTCGCCGGTTCATTTTCGTGATTGGCAGCAACGGCGCCTTGATCCACGCTAAGTACAGTATCGAGCAGCATCAGCCATGCGTCGTACCACAGTGCGGGTTGGTTCGGAAAATCTCCACCGCGCCCGCGTGAGTCGGCGAGTGATGCGTGCAGCAGATCGCGGAAGCGTTCAGGGCGGCGCAGTCCGTCGCAACGCTTGATGATGTTCAGCGCCGTGCTCGGGCGCAATTCGCTGAGCTTGTAAAAGTTGGTGTGCTCAAAGGCAATCAACCGTGCGTAGTCGGCGCAGGCACGTGGCACTTTGAGTCGATCAGATAGGGCTTTGGCCAATGGTACGCCGCGTGCTTCGTGACCGATGTGGCGCGGCAAAATGTCGGCAGGCGTGGTGCCTTTGCCCAAATCGTGGCACAGTGCGGCGTAGCGCGACTCGAGGTTGAGATTGAGCTTCGCGGCGTAGTCGATCACCATCATGACGTGAATGCCGGTGTCAATCTCGGGATGGTAATCAGCGCGTTGTGGCACACCGAACAGTGCATCCACTTCGGGCAACCACTGCGCCAGCAGACCGCATTCACGCAGGATGTAGAACATGCGCGAGGGCGTTTGCTCCATCAGGCCGCGGGCGATTTCCTGCCAGACGCGCTCAGGGATGAGGGCGGCTGTTTCGCCGTTCGCCACCATGTTTTGCATCAGTTGCATGGTTTCGGGGGCGACGGTAAATTCGGGCCAGCGTGCGGCGAACCGTGCCAGCCGCAGGATGCGCACGGGGTCTTCGATAAAGGCGGGTGAAACATGGCGCAGAATTTTGTCACGCAAATCCTGTTGGCCATTGTACGGGTCGATCAATTCGCCCAGCTGATCGTTGGGTAGCATCTCACGTGCCATCGCATTGATGGTTAGGTCGCGCCGTGCCAGATCCTCCTCCAGTGTCACATCTGGTGCGAAGTGCACGGCAAAGCCGTTGTAGCCTTGCCCTGTTTTGCGTTCGGTGCGCGCGAGGGCGTACTCGTCATGTGTGACGGGATGCAAAAATACGGGGAAATCTTTACCCACCGGCGTATAGCCCTGCGCCAGCATGGCTTCGGGCGTGCTACCGACCACCACGTAGTCCGCATCGCTGTGCGGCTCGCCGAGCAGCTCATCACGCACAGCGCCGCCGACACGATAAATACGTGGCTGCGAGAGCGGTGGGGTGTGATAGTGTTGGCTCATGGATGGGGTAATCAGTATCAGTGGGTCGTGGTTGGCGTGGCGGACGTTTCCTGTACCAAAATATACGGTTTGACCACCACCGTCCACAGTGCGGTGTTTTCATCGAACCAACGCGAAGCGAGCGCGTCACTGACGTGTGCCAGATCGCCGGCGTCAAACCATGCCTTGACCGCAGCCACGTCGTCCAAACTCATTTTCGTAGCGACTTCGACCAAATCCAAATGCTCGGCGATGTGCATGATGACACCCTGCGCGAAAAAACGCTGCAATTCGTGCCAGTTCACACGCGCGGTTTCGCCGTTCAGTTTCGCGTGTTCTATGTCGTTTAAAGTATGTTCGGACATGCTGTTTCTCAATTCGGTTTTGATCAGTTTGTGTCGATAGAAAAAATACGTGCAAACGGCTACAATAGCAAGCGTTTGCGGCTTAAATTTTCCCTCAAATCATGATGCGCATGATACCACGAGCCGTCCTTGAACCCAATACCAGACAACTTTTCATCGTTTGCATTTATGACTCAGAACATCCACTCATCCCGCCGCTTCGCCGGTATGAATCGCCTGTATGGAGACGGCGCGACCGAGCGCCTCGCGCAAGCACATGTATGCGTGGTTGGCGTGGGCGGTGTGGGCTCGTGGGCGGTTGAGGCCTTGGCGCGCTGCGGTGTGGGTACGTTGACTTTAATCGATGCCGATCATGTGGTCGAGTCGAATGTGAATCGGCAGATTCAGGCGGTGAGCGATAATCTGGGTAAGGCAAAAATCACCGCGCTAAATGAGCGCATCAAGCAGATTAACCCGCATTGCATCGTGCATGAGGAGGATGATTTTATTGCTGAGAATACACTGGAACTGCTCCCTGCGTCGGCAGATGTGGTGCTCGATTGTACCGACCAGATCAAGGCAAAATTGGCGATGATTGTTTTTTGTAAACAGCGTCGTCAACTGCTGTTGACCTGCGGCGCTGCCGGTGGAAAAACGGATGCGACACGCATCGTGCAGGCGGATTTGGCGTACAGCATTCAAGACCCGATTTTGGCAAAAATCCGCCAGCAGCTGCGTCGGGCATCACGAAAAGATGCGGCTCAAAAATCCAAAAAGCCCGTCAAAATGGATGTGCCTGTGCTGTACTCGGATGAGGCGGTGCGTTATCCGGCGGCGAGTGCAGAGGCTTGCGCTGTGGGCGATACGCCCGCTGTTGCTCCGCAAGGGCTAAACTGCGCAGGGTTTGGCTCATCGGTGATGGTCACCGCCAGCTTTGGCATGGCGGCGGCGCAGTGGGCGGTGGCGCAGATTTTGACGCAGAAAAAAGCGCAGTGAGTGCTCTGCGCTGATAACAATTAGCTCAAAATTGACTGAGCCACAATCGCAGGCGCATACCGATTTCACTGGTGTAACCGGTTTGCACATGGCGGATGCGTCCATCGGCATCAATCACCAAGAATGATGGCACGCCAGCCAGCCCAAAAGCGCGTAATAGTGTGCCCGATTCATCCAGCAGCATATTCCAATCGTATCCGCGTTGATTCAATACATGCTTTACCGCGTCGGCAGCGCCGGACTGCGTGGCGACCGGAATGACGATGATTTTCGGATCGTTGACCAAACGGTTGATGCTGTGCTCTTCGGTGCGGCAGATCGGGCACCACTCAGCCCAGAAAATCAGGGCGATGGCTTGATTGGGATGCTGTTGCTGAAAGTGTTTCAGGTCAAAGGTTTGCCCGTTGAGCATCGGGGCGCTGAAGTTGGGCGACTGATGCGGTGTTTCGCGTGTGCGCCACGCATTGACCGCCCAAAAAATCAGTGCGATCAGTGCCAGCGTTTTGAGCCACGGCCAGATGGTTTTGAATGTGCTGCTCAATCGGTTCATGCGTGGTGCGATTCGTCGGGTTGGGTCGTCCCGTTGAATTTACTTGGACGGATCCCAGAGTTCTTCGAGGTTGTAGTACGCGCGAATCGGCGCTTGCATGATGTGTACGACGATGTCGCCACAGTCAACCAGCACCCATTCGCCGGTGTCTTCACCTTCGGTGGAGAGTACGTCGCCGCCGTTGTCTTTCACTTTTTCGTGGACGTTGTTGGCCAGTGCGCGGGTTTGGCGATTACTGGTGGCGGTGGCGATGATGACACGATCGAATTCGTCGGTCAGTGCTTCGGTGTTCAGGATGGTGACGTCTTGGGCTTTCATGTCGTCCAGTGCGTCGATGATGATGGCTTCTAATTTAGAGATGTCCAAGGTATTCGGTTGGCGGCTCATGTGATGGTAAATCCTTTTTAAATGAAGGTGTTATTGTACCGAAAATCGGGTTTTCGCGCGCGCTTTCCGTAGGATTGACGTGGTTTTAACGCTCATTAAGCTGTGTCAAACGAAGTTGTGTGAATTGCTCAAACGCTTTGCATTGCTCCAGCAGCCAGTTTTGAAACAGAATCAGTTTGCGCGACTGATTGCTGCGATCCGGCCACACCAGATGGTAGTCGCTCTCGTGCTGAACCATGGTGCGCGACACTTGCTTGATACGGCCGGCCTGAATACCGTTGGCCGCGATCGACCAGCGGGTGAGCAGTAGATACATATTTTGTTCGGCGACGGCGAGTGCGAGGTTGGAGTCATTCACGCTCAGCGTGGGTGTGGGTTTATCCGGCGGGGTTTGGTATTGGCTGGCCCACAAACCTCGATCGTTGACGATCATGAAAAAACCATCAGTCTGCATGGCTTGCTCGACTGTCTGCTCCAGATGATAGCGCGGGTCACTAGCACCAGCGACCAATAATTGCCAATCGGACATCAGCGTGATTTGCTTGGTGCCGTCGCGGGTGATATTGCCCATGCGAATCGCGCAGTCGGCTTTATCCGTTTCAAAATCAACCACATCCAAGCTCGCATCCAAGATCAGTTGGATATTCGGGTGCTTTTCGTACCAATCGCGTAAACGCGGAATCAGCCAATGCGTGGCAAACGAGGGCAACAGCGAGATGTGCAGCACGTCATCGTGCGACTGGCGCGAGGCGTGCTGTGTCGCCTGCGCGATGTAGCTCAGTGCCTGCCGCACTTCATAGGCATACACACGACCTGCGGGTGTCAGTGTCATGCGCTTGCCTTCGCGTTCAAACAGCGCCGTGCCGATGAGCTCCTCCAGTTGCTTGATTTGATGGCTGATCGCGCTGTGGGTGAGGTGCAACTCTTCAGCTGCACGAGTGACTGCGCCCAACCGAGCGGTGGATTCAAATGCGCGCAGTGCGGGCAGTGGGGGTAAATCACGCATTGGGTTCTCTCAACTTGTTTTGTGAATTTTATTCACATTCTATCGAAAAATTCATCAATTGTTGTTTGTGCTTGTTTTGGTTAATATTGGACAACCAAGGATTTTATCGGGTATTTTTGGCATGGTAATGGTTTTTCTGGATAGGGTGTGTGGTGTTTAGGAGGGTTTTTATGAAAAAATATTCACATGGCGGTGAGTGGGATCAGGTACATTGGCGCGCGCAATTGCGTGCACAGTTATTAATCGAGCCAAGCCAACTGACGGTGATTCATTTGGACACAGACAGCGATATTCGGGTGCAGGGTGCGCTCGTTTGGTTGACGCATAGCGCGATGCCGACGGACTTTTTGTTACATGAGGGAGACCAGATGTGTTTGCCGGCAGGGCGGGTATTGATCAGTCGCATTGGTGAAGGTGAGCAAAGTGCGCAGGTGTCTGTCGTGCCGGTGCGACGGGTTTCGCTGTTGCAGCGTGCTTGGTTGCGTATGCATCGGTTTTGGCTGCATCTACAGTGTCGCTGGGAATATGGCGTATGTCAATCCACGCATTGATGATGTGCGGTGTTGGTAGCGTTTTGGATTTTTAGGAGGAAAAAATGAAATTATTTATCGGTAATAAAAATTATTCGTCATGGTCGTTGCGTCCGTGGTTGTTGATGAAACACTTCGATTTGCCGTTTACCGAGCAATTGGTCAGCGTAGCAGGGCGCGGACCGAATGATTTGCATCGTGGGTATTCGCAAAACGGCTTGGTACCGTGCCTGCATATTGAAAACGACTTTCAGATTTGGGATACCTTGGCGATTGCTGAGTTTTTGGCCGAGTC
>CAYPYQ010000015.1:0-4333 GCA_964414735.1 uncultured Hydromonas sp. | reverse complement strand
AGCCACAGCCGCTTTCACGAAGAAGCCCATGAAGCCAAGTTTCACGCCGTGTTCTTTTTCAAATTTTTCTTTGTACTTGGCACGCAGATCCATCACCGGCTGCATATTGACTTCATTGAATGTGGTCAAAATCGCATTGGTCGATTGAGATTGCAGCAAACGCTCAGCCACACGAGCGCGCAGGCGACTCATCGGTACGCGTTGTTCCGGACGATCGGCCAATACATCAGCAATGCTGATTGGCGGGCGCACTTGCGGCAAGGCACTGCCCATAGCCACAGCAGGAAGGTTGGAACTAACAGGCGCGGCAGCCGGTTTAGCCGCTGGCGCTGAGGCGTTGAGTGCATCGGCTTTGGTCACACGACCGTCTTTGCCGGTTCCTGCCACATCACTGGCGGCCACACCTTTTTCAGCCAAGATTTTCGCTGCAGCGGGCATTGCAACGCCCGCTGCTTTTTCGCTGATAGGCTCTCCAGCCATTGGGCGTACTTCAGTAACAGCCGCTGGCGCTGGTTCAGGCGTGGCGGTACCAACTGACACACCGGTTTTTGCCTCGACCTTATCACTGGCGCTGACCGCTTCAGTATCAATTTTAGCGATCAATTGACCGCTGGTGACGGTCGCGCCGTCCGCAGCAATGATTTCAACCAACAGGCCATCAGCCGGTGCCGGCAGCTCAAGTACGACTTTGTCGGTTTCGACGTCGATTAGGTTTTCGTCACGCTTGACCGCTTCGCCCACTTTTTTGTTCCATGAGAGCAATGTTGCTTCTGCAACTGATTCTGAGAGCTGAGGAACGACTACATCAATAATTGCCATTTTTATATCCTTAAAAATCATTCAAAAAAAGTAAAACTCTACTTTTTTGGTTCAATTCGGAAATTTTGTCAGGGAAACCCCGACAAAATTTAAACTCAAAACCATGTGGTTATTTTTTCAACCAAGATTTTTGTTTGCCAAACGCGGTTTGCAATAGGTTTTTCAGTTGCTCATAGTGTTTGGCATAGTAGCCGACCGCAGGTGAAGCCGATGACGGACGGCCTGCATAGCCGAGTTTTTGCCCTTCTTCCAAGTTTTCAAACAGGTTGTGTTGAATTTGGAACCAAGGACCTTGGTTTTGTGGTTCGTCCTGTACCCATACCACTTCCTCAAGCTCAGGGTATTTTTTCAGTTCAGCCGCAAATGCTTTATGCGGGAACGGGTACATTTGTTCCACACGGATAACCGGAATGTTTTGGTCTTTTTCCTCACGGCGCGCCGCGATGATGTCGTAGTACACACGACCCGAGCACACCAAGGCGCGTTTGACTTTTTTCGGATCAACCGTAACGGTTTTGTCAACTTCACCGATGATGGTTTGGAAACCACCTTTGGACAACTCGGTCAAATCGGAAATTGCTTCTTTGTGACGCAGCAGCGATTTCGGCGTGAAGATGATCAACGGTTTACGGAAATCGGCCACCATTTGACGACGCAGGATGTGGAAAATCTGCGCCGGTGTCGTTGGTTGAACCACTTGCATATTGTTGTCCGCGCACAGTTGTAAATAGCGCTCAATACGTGCAGATGAGTGTTCTGGGCCTTGACCTTCGTAGCCGTGCGGCAACATCAAGGTCAATGCAGAACATCGTCCCCATTTCACTTCACCACTGGAGATGAACTGATCGACGACCACTTGCGCACCGTTGGCGAAGTCACCAAATTGCGCTTCCCAAATCACCATGGTGTTGGGTGCAGTAGTTGAATAACCGTATTCAAAGGCCATCACCGCTTCTTCGGACAATACGGAGTCAATCACGGTGAAATCAGCCTTGTCGCTGACATGTTGTAATGGAATATACGCGCCCTCGTTCCATGTTTCGCGCTCTTGATCGTGCAATACTGCATGACGGTGAACAAACGTACCGCGACCGGAATCCTGACCGGTAATGCGCACGTCATAGCCATTGGCCAACAGTGAGGCAAACGCCAAATGCTCGGCCATACCCCAGTCCAACGGCGCATCACCACTGGCCATCGCGCTGCGATTTTTGATCAACGTTGCGACCAACGGGTGCATTTTGAAGGTCGCTGGAATCGTGGTGATTTTTTCGCCCAGACGTTTGAGTTCGGTGAGGTTGATACCGGTATTGTGCGCATCCACCCATTTTTTACCCAAATAACGCGACCAATCGTTGGCAAACATGTGTTTGTGGTTGGTCAGAATCGAGGTGTTGTAGTGTTTACCCTCGTCCATGGAGGTGCGGAAATCTTCAGCAAACTTATCCGCCTCACCCTCTTTGAGTACGCCTTGGGTAGTCAGTTTTTCCGCATACAATGCGCGCGTGCCCGGATGTTTGCCGATGGATTTGTACATCAACGGCTGGGTCAATGCCGGTGTGTCTTGTTCGTTGTGACCGAGTTTACGGAAACATACGATGTCGATCACCACGTCTTTTTTGAAGCGTTTGCGGTAGTCCAAAGCCAATTGCGTTGCCCATACCACGATTTCAGGGTCGTCACCGTTCACGTGCAATACGGGTGCTTCAATCATTTTCACCACGTCGGTACAGTACAGGGTCGAACCTTTGTCACGCGGGTCGGAGGTTGTGAAACCGATTTGATTATTAATAACAATGTGGATTGTGCCGTGTGTACCGTAACCACGCGTTTGCGCGAGGTTCAGGGTTTCCATCACCACACCTTGACCGGCAAATGCCGCGTCACCATGTACTTGCACCGGCAGAACTTGATCGCCAGTTTCGTCACCACGACGGTCTTGGCGCGCACGTGCAGAGCCTTCGACCACCGGATTCACGATTTCCAAATGCGACGGGTTGAACGCGAGGTTCAAGTGTACCGGACCGCCAGCGGTCGATACATCACTGGAGAAGCCTTGGTGGTATTTCACGTCACCGGCTGGCAGGTCGTCGGCGTGCTTGCCTTCAAATTCGGCAAACAAATCGGCCGGATTTTTACCCAGAGTGTTGACCAATACGTTCAGACGACCACGATGCGCCATTGCAATCACGATTTCTTGAATACCTTGCGCACCACCGTGCTGGATCAAAGCATCCATTGCGGCAATAAAACTTTCACCGCCCTCAAGTGAGAAACGTTTTTGCCCGACGTATTTGGTATGCAAATAGCGCTCCAAGCCTTCTGCTTCGGTCAGCTCGAGCATGATGCGGCGCTTTTGGTCAATACCGAATGACGGCGTGGATTGGGTGGATTCAACGCGCTCTTGCCACCAACGGCGTTCTTCCGGATCGGTCACGTGCATGTATTCCACACCCAGATTGCCACAGTAGGTCACGCGCAATGCGTGTACCAAGTCACGCAGCGTCATTTCTTCGTGACCAAAGTAAGTGTTGTTAACGTTGTAAGCGTTATCCATATCGGCTTCGGAAAAGCCGTAGAACGCAGGATCCAGCTCCGGAATCTCTGGGCGACCACGACGTTTGAGCGGATCAAGATTGGCCCAGCGCGCGCCCAAAAAGCGATAATTGGAGATCAGCGATTGCACGGCCACTTGCTGTTTGCCGCCGGCGGAGCCGACATTGGCCGCTTGCCACGCGAGGAATTTGTTTTGCTTGGCGCGTTGCGCGAATGACTCAACGACCGGTGCGTGTGCCACGTCGGTGGTTTCTACCTGCCCGTCCGTTGCTGGCAGATTTTGCATCGAGTCGAAATAATCACGCCATTGCTCAGGAACCGAGCTGGGATCATTCAGATAGTGCTCATACATTTCCTCGACATACGGCGCATTGCCGCCGAAGAGGTATGAGTTTGACAAATAATCATTCATCATAATAGTGCTCAACCTTTCTGTACGCTTCGTACAATTGGGTGTGGGAAGGATCTTAAATCACGTTCCCGTTGATTTAGCGGCCTCACCGCGCCATCAACAGCTTTCAATCTTTTGACTCAAGTACCGCGCTGCACTGTCTAACAGCTCTTTTACCAAAAGGTTTGTAAATCACCGAAAACGGGATTGAATTTTTTAAACCAAGCCTTCGTCATACTCGAATGATCCAAAGACTTTGTCCAAAATACCAAAAAGAACCATTGACTGAACACACGCTCAGTCAATAATTCATAAATTTTTTTGATTGTATCATAAGCGCGATTCGCATTTGTTGAAAAAAAATGCTACGCGCCTATGATTTTTTACGATTCACGCTGAATGAACAATCCAAGCAAATTAACGCGCGGCCAAATCCGGCACATTACGTTTAACCGCACCGGTGTATAACTGACGTGGGCGACCGATTTTATACTCTGGATCGGAAATCATTTCAGACCACTGCGCCACCCAACCGGACATACGCGCCAGTGCAAAAATACCGGTGAA
>CAYPYQ010000014.1:0-4420 GCA_964414735.1 uncultured Hydromonas sp. | reverse complement strand
TTTCATTAACTATTTGGGGATGAAAACTTCGGCGAAGTTTGAAACCACGGTGACCATCATTGCCTTGATCGGTTTGGTGATTTTCTGGGTGGCTGCTGCGCCGCATTTCAAATGGGAAAACATTGGTACGCTGCAAAACGGTTCTTCCGGCTATATGGGCGCGGTGGTGTTTGCCATTTGGTTCTATTTGGCGATGGAAGGCGGCGCGATGGCGGCCGAAGAAATGCGTGACCCGCAAAAAGATATTCCAAAAGGCTTTTTGACCGGTAACGCGACTTTGATGGTCATGGGTATTTTGACATTGCTGTGTACCGCTGGCATTACCAACTACAAAGATGTGATGGCGATTGACTTCCCATTACCTGCCGCGCTTGAAGGTGCGTATGGTAAGGGCGCGACCATTGCTAAAGTGGTGAATGTCATTGGTTTGTTCGGTTTGATCGCCTCTTTGCACGGGATTATCGTGGGTTACTCACGTCAAACGTTTGCGATGGCGCGTACCGGTTATCTGCCGAAATTTTTAGCGGAAATTAATCCGAAAACCCACGTGCCGGTTTGGGCATTGTTGGTACCCGGTTTGCTGGGTATCGGTGTGATCGCATTGGGTTTGTTTAATAAAGATGTGGCGACCGGTTTGACCGCAACCATGATTACCATCTCGGTGTTTGGTTCGGTGGCGATGTACATCGTGAGCTTGATCAGTCTGTTTATCCTGCGTCAACGCGAACCTGAGCTGAAACGTCCGTTCAAAGTGAGCTATCCGATTGTGCCTGCAATCAGCTTGGTTCTGGCGTTCTTCTGCTTGTACTGCGTGATTGCGTATAACACCTCGACCCTGATTTGGGTGGTGCTGGTGTACGCGGTGGCTTTGGCGTACTACTTCATCTGGGGTAATAAACGCATCCGTCCGTTCAACGAAGAATTTGGCGTACTGGACGAATTGGAATAACGATTGTTGCATGAATGGTGGCGCGGGTCGCCGCCATTCTGCGCAATGCTTCATGATTGGCTGATTTGGCAAGATTGTAAAAGTTGGTTTTCACTAACTAAAAATAACCGCAATCTTTCCAAATTTTGCTAATACTCAGGCGGCACTCTGTCCTAAGATGAAACCAAAGATCATTCAAAAGGAATCTTTGCCATGTTGAACAACAAAGAGCGCATCATCCAAGAATTCGTCCCTGGTAAACAGGTGACTTTGGCGCATTTGATTGCTCATCCGATGGAAGATTTGAGCAAAAAAATTGGCGTACCTGGCGCGGAAGCGATCGGTATTTTGACGCTCACTCCGGGTGAAACCGCGATGATTGCGGCGGATATCGCCACCAAGGCGGCGGCAGTGCAGATCGGCTTTCTCGATCGCTTTACCGGCGCGGTGGTGTTGTACGGCACGGTCGGTTCGGTCGAAGAGGCACTCACGCAGGTAGTCAACACTTTGTCACGATTGCTCGCGTATGCTTCCTGTGAAATTACGCGGACGTGATGTGGTTGAGGAGATGTCATGGATATGCCGAGTAAAGACACATTGGATACATTGAGCGCAGAAACCTACAGCCCGAGCGGTTTTCGTCCGTTCATGCTGTTAGGGCCGGTGGAGGCGGGTAAATCCACCTTGCTCAAAGCCTTGCTCGGGCGCGCCGAAGAGGTACGCAAAACGCAGGCGATCGAGTTCGCCGAAGCATGTGTGGATACCCCGGGTGAATACTTCAGTCATCCACGGTTTTACCACGCGCTGATACAAACCTCGCTGGATGTGACATGTTTGATTTACGTGCATCCGGCCAATGATTTGGCGTGTCGTTTACCGCCCGGGCTGATGGATATTTATTCGGATAAAGAGCTGATTGCCGTGATCAGCAAAACCGATTTACCCGATGCGCAGCCCGATGTGGTGGCGCGCATATTGCGCGAACAAGAAGGTTTTCACGGCAAGATTTTTCGTACCGCGAGCAATGATCCGGCCAGCATCGCGGTGCTGCGTGACTATTTAATGGCGACCTGAATCGGAATTGAAACGACAGGCGCATGCAGTTGAAGTACTGAATTCTTGATAGGGGCGAGGTATGAAACGAATCATTACAGCGGAAAGCATCCGCCAGATGGCGCATGAAGGTAAAAAACAGTTTGAGATCAATTACAAAGACTGCCTGATCACGCCCGAGGCGCGCATGATCGCGGCTGAATTGGGCGTGACCATCACCGAACACACAGGTGCTGTGGTTGCTGATGCAGGCGGTAGCTGTGCGCTAAAACCCGCTGGGAACAGTGCTGCGTCGTGTGCCGCGCCATCGGCCGCTGAGTTGGCGCAGATTCGCTCGGCGGTGTTGGCCAAATTGCCGCCCGGCGCCGCGACGCCCGAGCTGGTCGATCAACTGGTGCGCAAAATGCTGAACGAATCTTGTGCCGCACCCTCTGCGCCCGTTGCTGCCGCATCCATCCGTGAGGGCGGGCAAAATCAAGACATTCACACCATCGCCAATGGCATCAAACGCATCAAGGGCGACCGCGTACAGCTCTCACAATTTGTCGGCGTGAGCGACCATCAGGTCGGTTTGGCCGATGTCGTCACCTCGGCGGATAAAAGCACGATGGCTGCTGGTTTTATGGCGTGGAAAGAATGCTTCTTTCCGTGGACGCTCAATTACGACGAAGTGGACATCGTGCTCGAAGGCGAATTGCACATACGCAGCGCAGGGCAAGCGGTCGTGGCGCGCGCAGGTGACGTGATTTTTATCCCGAAAGGTTCGAGCATCGAATTTGGTACGCCGAGCACGGTACGCTTTTTCTACGTGACCTATCCGGCGGATTATTTGGCGCAATAAACCCTATTGAGTGCGAACATGGCAACCCCAACCTTTATCACCGAAAACTGGCTGCGTGAGCAGTTCGGCTTGGCACATGGAACTGAGGTTCAGCTGCCGGCGAACGCACGCCTGACGCCATCGGCGCAGGGTTTGCTTGATGAGCGCCACATCACGGTGAAATACATTGATGAAAGCGGGCGCGTGTTCATCCCGAAATCGGGGCAAAACGTTACCGATGCGGCATTAGCAGAGGCATTCAAACAAGTACATCCACTCACTACCTCGGATGAATGGTCGGTGCCCGATTGCCTGCTGTGCCATCAGAAAGTGGTGCAAAAGCCCGATACGCTCACGCACATAGACGCGCATCATCTGGTGGCGAAAAATGATCCGAGATTACTGTTCCGAGGCAAATTGGACAGCGTGATTGCGCAGGCGGTGTTGACGCAGATTCAATTGCAGAGTCTGTACAGCACGAGTGAAGCGATCCAGCCGATTGTGCCGCAGCTCATGCGCTATATGGCCGATGTGCGCTCCGCGCTGGGCAATGTGCTGAAAGCCGAAGCGACCGGCGAGGCGATGAGTGATGTGGCGCTGGGTAATTTGAGCGATACCGCGATTCACCGCATGTCGCACAATCCGCTGAAATATTTGGGGCACGATCACTTGGTGCCGGATGAAAAGCAGGGCGTACAGGTGGCGTTGCTTAATGTGCTGCGGGCGCAGATTCGCGAGGCCGAATTGTACGCCGCGCAGATTTACATCACGCGCGATTTTCGGGTGAAGCGTCCCGACATCATGCAGGCGCTCAATCGCCTCTCCAGCGCGGTATATGTCTTGATGGTATGGATGTATTTGGCAGCACAGGGCAAATACGTGGATTTGGAACAGGTGACGCTATGAACCTGATCGAAAATGCAGCGCGCTATGCGATACAGCATCCGGCTCGGGTGATTTTCCCCGACAGTCTGGACGAGCGCTCGGTGCGTGCGGCCATGAGCTGGGTGGACAGCGGTTATGGACAGGCGATTTTGCTGGCCAATCCGTTTGAGCTGCGTGCCTTTTGCCTGAAACTGGGGGTCAAACTCTCGCCGAAAATTGGTGTGATTGATCCGGTGAATTCGCCGTGGTACGAGGGTTTTGTCGCGCAAGTGAGTGCAGAAAAACCGAAATGGACCGTGGAGCAGGTACGCGATGTATTGAGCTGTCCGCTGTCGTTCGCCGCCATGATGGTGCGCGAGGGCAAGGCGGATTACTGCATTGCGGGCAATGTCTCATCCACTTCGAATGTACTGCGTGCGGGCATTCGTATTCTGGGTTTATCTGCGGGCAATCAAACCGTGTCGTCGATTTTCTTCATGGTGCCGCCGCCTGAGCGTGCGGATGCGGAGATACTGGGGTTTGCCGATTGCGCGGTGATTCCAGAGCCGACACCGGAGCAGTTGGCCGACATCGCATTGGCCTCGGCGAGCAGTTATCAGAATCTGACGGGCAATACGCCGCGCGTGGCGATGCTGTCCTTTTCCAGCCACGGCAGCGCCAAGCACGAGAGCGTGGATGCGATACGGGCGGCAACCGAGCTGGTGAAATCGCGCGCACCGTCATTATTGATCGAT
>CAYPYQ010000013.1:0-8922 GCA_964414735.1 uncultured Hydromonas sp. | reverse complement strand
GTGATGTGGGCGATTGCGGTGCTGTTCGCTATATTCTTAACCGGACTGGGCGGGAAAATCATCGGCGATCTGCCCAAAGTAGGCAACGCACCCGAACTGGCGCAGTACGAGTCGGATGAGTTGAAAACCATTCGTGCGCAGTATCAGCGCATGGAGCAAAACAACGCTCAAGTGCAACGCGAGCTGGAGCAGGCGCAATTGAACCTCGAAGTCACGCAAAAACGTTACGACGAGGAAAAGCAAAAATTCGATAACTGGATCCAAACTCGCACGGCAACAGGCCAGAGTGCGCAGGATGCGCAGGTGGTGCAGCGCTCGCAGCAACTGGATCAAATGCAAGGGCAAATCACTCAAGCGCAGCAGGTTGTCGAGCAGTTTCGCCAGGCGCTGCTGAACAATGAACGCATGGTTGATAGCGTCCGCGAAAAACAATTGTTGGAGCAAGCGCAAAAGCAGTTTGATGCGGCGCAAAATGCCTACGAGCTCAAAGTATTTTTGTGGCGATTGTTGATTGCACTGCCTGCTTTGCTACTTGGTGCATGGCTGTTCGCGAAAAAACGGCAGAGTCGCTATTGGCCATTTGTCTGGGGTTTTATCTTCTTCGCACTGATCGTATTTTTTGTCGAGCTGGTGCCGTATTTGCCGAGCTACGGCGGTTATGTGCGCTACATCGTTGGAATATTATTGACCTTGGTGGGTGGCTATTACGGTATCACACAAATGCAAAAATACCTGCGCCGCAAGCAAGAGGAAGAGCTCAAAATGGCACAAAGCACGCAGGAAGAGCGACGTAAAGAATTCAATTACGAGCAAGCACTCGGTCATCTGGCAAAAAACGTCTGCCCTAGCTGCGAGCGCCCGCTTAATACCGGAGCTACAGGCGTAGCAGCAGACTACTGCGTGCACTGCGGTTTGTGCGTATTTAAAAAATGCGAGCGCTGTGGTACGCGTTGCAGCACCTTTTTCAAATTCTGCTCCAATTGCGGCGCGACCTTAGGCGGGAACAATGCCATTAATTAATGACGTTGAAAAAATATAAAAAACATACAGTTTTTTCCGAACACAAAACGTAAAACCCCCACAACGGCGCACGTTGCGTGTACAATAACCGCTAGTGTCTGACGACCAAACCACCGCAGTGCACCCTGTGCAAGACTGCGGTGATTTTTTTGCAAATTGAAAAACGCAGTGGACGTAAGATGGCGTCCCCTAAAAAAGCAGTTGGAGAAGAGGTATGAAAACCCCGATTACCAAAATTGGTGAACAATTATTACGTGATGAATTACAGCATCTCAAGCACACCGAACGTCCGGCGGTGATTACCGCGATTTCCGAAGCGCGTGCGCAAGGTGATTTGTCTGAAAACGCCGAGTACGATGCCGCCAAAGAACGCCAAGCATTCGTCGAAGGCCGCATCATTGAGCTCGAGGCTAAACTCGCCAATGCCCAAATCATCGACCCCGCGACATTGGAAAAAGACGGGCGTGTCGTATTTGGTACCACCGTACTGCTCGAAGACATCGACAGCGGTAATGAAGTACGCTACCAAATCGTCGGTGATGATGAAGCGGACATCAAAGAATCCAAAATCTCCATCAGCTCGCCGATTGCACGCGCGCTGATTGGAAAAATCGCCGGTGACGTGGCTCATGTGCAAGCGCCTTCGGGTGTGCGTGAATACGAAGTCATCGAAGTGCTGTACGTCTAAACGGTAGAACTGGCAATGACCCACATCACCGAACAACCGCGCTGGCATGAACTGCTGGCGCGGTTTTCATTTTTAGCGCTGATGATTTGGGCGGTGACGACGTGGGTGACGGGCTATGTGTTTGCACCGCTGATGTTCGCCAAATGGTCGAAAACCGAAGCGGGACTGATTACCGGCGAGCTGTTGCGCATGACCTATCTCGTCAGCCTGCTGTGCGCCATCGTACTGCTGATTGACTATCGCGTACGCTTTGCACGCCAACTGCTGCACCAAAAAAATTTGTGGCTCACGCTGATTGTGTTGTTCATCGTCGTGATTCAATACGCCGTGATCACGCCCAAAATGCAAACACTCAAAGCGACCATGCTCAATAACCCCGCGGATATGAGCGCGTTTATGCAAATGCACGGCGTCTCGCAAGTGCTCTATCTGATCACCAGTCTGCTGCTTGCGGTGCTGGTGTGGGGGCGGTTGAAAAAAATTGAGGCGTAATAGCCGTGTGAGATTCCTTGTATCCAAACTGATTTTTAAGCAAGAGGTTCTCTGATGGTGCTGCACATAGAAACAAATCTGCTCCAATCCCGACCGCTCAGTATGAAAGCGGGGCGCTCTGTATGGCTGAAATTGGAAGCATTGCAGCCGCCGGGATCATTCAAAATTCGTGGGGTTGGGCATGCGTGTGAAATCTATGTTGCACGTGGAGCAAAAAAATTGGTGTCGTCTTCAGGTGGGAATGCGGGGCTGGCGGTTGCTTATGCGGGACGTTTATTGGGGGTTCCTGTTACGGTGGTCGTCCCAGAAACGACCACGGAGCGAGCGAAAGAGCTTTTGCGCTTAGAAAATGCCGAGGTCATTGTTCATGGTACTTCATGGCAAGAGGCCAATGAATTTGCGCAATCTTTACTTGATTCATCCACCGCGTTTATCCATCCATTTGACGATCCTTTGCTGTGGCAAGGGCATGCGACATTGGTAGATGAGATTCATGCATCTGGCTTTAAACCAGATGCGGTGGTACTCTCGGTTGGTGGCGGTGGTTTGTTATCGGGTGTTATCGAAGGGCTCCATCGCAATGGTTGGAGTGATATTCCGGTATTTGCGGTGGAAACCGAAGGCGCCGCGTCATTCCATGAGGCGGTTAAACGGGGATGTGCGGTTGAGTTGGAACGTATTTCCAGTATTGCCACTTCTCTGGGGGCTAAGCGCGTGTGCGAGCAAGCGGTGCGCTGGTCAAAACAACATCCAATCCACAGTGTATTGGTTTCGGATGCCAGTGCTTTATCGGCCTGCGAAGCTTTTTTGGCTGACCATCGTTTATTGGTTGAGCCTGCTTGTGGGGCAAGCCTTGCGCTGATGTATGAAAACAGGCCGGAGTTAAACGATTTTGAGCGGGTTTTGGTGATCGTCTGTGGGGGTGCTACGGCGACCATTGAGCAGATTAAGCTGTGGCAGGGGCAATGAAGCGTATACCAATTGCCGTTGACCGACCCAATAAAAGATGCGCAAGTTTTAACCTGCGCATCTTTTTTACGACCAAATATCGTAGCGAAATATCAGTGATAACTGAGTCTTCTCGTTAGCCTTTAGCCACTGCCAATTGTTTGTTAAGATTTTTGAGCAAAGCCTGCATGCGCTCGGATTGAGCGGTCATTTTTAGCTCGATTTGTTTGTACTCGGCTCGGAGCTTTTGGTCGGCGGTTTTGATGCTTTGGCTGACTTGCTCTTTTTTCGCTTGGAATTCTTGCTCTTTGAGTTGTGCCCAAGCATTGGCTGTTTGCTTGTATAGCTCGTACTCTTGGCTGATTTTGTCTTTCAGGGTTTTGATATCCTGTTTGAACTCTAAACCATAGACGTCCAAAGACTGCTCGGCGCGTTTGAATTTCATTTCCACTTCGGCCTTGACAATGGTGAAGCGAGGGATACGACGTAGATTGTGGGTCAAGCCGACGCGCGAGAGACCGTAGATCAACCATTTGGTCGGGTCGTATTGCCACCATTTGACGCCGTTGCGGTAGTCGTATTGAAAAATATGGTGGAAATTGTGATAGCCTTCACCCCAGGTAAACAGTGCCAATACAGGGTTGTCACGTGCCGTGTTGGTGTCGGTATAAGGTTGCGAGCCACTGATATGCGCCCATGAGTTGATAAAAAAGGTGAAGTGGTGGCTCACGACCAAACGCAATAAGCCGGCCAATAAGACCACACCGATGATGTCGCCGGCCAGGTAGCCGATGATGAGCGGAAGGCCGAAGTTGATAACCAGAGCCAAGGGTACGTAGTATTTGTGCTGGAACATCACCATTTTGTCTTTGAGCAGGTCAGATGCGTTTTTGTAGTCCAGTTGGCCGCTCGGATAGTCGCGCAGCATCCAGCCGATGTGTGAAAACCAAAATCCGCGTTTGGCCGAATAAGGGTCTAAATCCACGTCATCGACATAACGGTGGTGATTGCGATGGCCGGAACACCAATTCAGGATGGAGTTTTGTGTGGCCATCGTGCCAAAAATCATCAGCACGAAGCGCACAGGCCAGCTGGCTTCATAGGCGCGGTGCGCCCACAGGCGGTGGTAACCGGCAGTGATGCTCAGCCCGTTGAGCGCCAAGATGATGACAAATGAAACCCAAGCTGTCGTGCTAAAGTCGTGTGACCACGCGTACCAAGGGATCAAAATCAGTGCGGCAATGGGGGTTAGAGAGAGAACGATCAAAGCCGGCCAGTTGATCGGTGCTTGGGTCGTTTGTGTGTTTGAATTCATAAAAATGTATTTCCTTCAGTCATTCAGTTGTTCAATAAGAATGAGTTGATTTGCGTGATAGGAGCAGAATGTCAAGGCAATGCGCCGCAATAAAATAAACACGGAGACAAGCGCTTGCATCTTGCATTTTCCTTTTTATAATCATACGCTAATCACAGGGTGCACTCTATTGTTTTGTGATATTTTATGTGCATTTGTGGTGTGAATGTACAGTATGGATATGATTGCGATGTTACTAACATTTTGTTAGTAATAAGGTTGTTGAAAAAATACGGTTGACGCTGAAAAATCCTGTTATGTGTGTGTTAATTGGGGTGCGTATTTGTATGCATACGACGAAATGCTTCTTAAACATATTGGTAGGCTGGTGCAAGTGGAGCAAGGCGGTCATGTACGCCAGATCGGCGTGGGCTTTATCCCTAAAATGGCGCAATATGAAGTATTTTCGCTCACCGGTAGTCAGCGCGGGCGGAAGTCCCTAAGCTACAATATGGCCTGTGCAGCAGGATGCTGTGTTTGGATTTTAATTACATGAAAATATCTTCGTTTCATCCAAAAATTATCAATACGATTCCTATCTTTATCAGTGTGCTGATCGCCGCTGTATGTGTGTGGTATTTTCACGTGCCGACTTTGTCCATGCCGTTGGTGTTGGGGATTATTGCCGGTGGCTTGGTGGATTTGGATAATCGTTTGACGGGGCGGTTGAAAAATCTGGTATTTACGCTGGGTGCATTTGCTTTTGCGTCTGTGGGCTCGCAAATCATGCTGGGCAAGGGTATGTGGTTTGTGTTGTGGATGACCGCCATCACCTTTGGTTTTACTTGGCTGGGGGCAGTGGGTTTGCGCTATCGCACGATTGCCTTTGGTACTTTGGCGGTGGCGACGTATACGACATTGACTCACACGGAGACGAGTGTGTGGTGGGTCAACCCGTTGTTGATTTTGCTCGGTACGTCGTTGTACAGCGGTGTGACGCTGCTGTCGCATATGATTTTTCCGCATCGGTCGGTTCAGCAAACGGTGGCTCGTGCATATTCGACGCTGGGGGCGTATTTTGATGCGAAATCGGTGTTTTTTGATCCGGATGAGGCGGATTTGCTGGATAACCGCCAAGTTGAGCTGGCGATGAAGAATACGCGTGTGATTACGGCGTTTAATGAGTGTCGCAGTGCGCTTTTTTATCGGATGCGTGGGCAAAACCGTCATCCGCGCACGGTGCGGATGTTGCGTTATTATTTCGTGGCGCAGGATATTCATGAGCGCATCAGTTCGGCGCATTTTGATTATCGTGAATTGGCGGAGCGGTTGAAAAATACGGATTTGATTTTTCGCATTCAGCGTCTGCTGGAGTTGCAGGCACAGGCATGTCGCGATATTGCGGAAAGTTTGCGCAGTAATCAGCCGTATATTTATAACAATCGCTTGAGCCAGGCGATCGAGGGCAGTAGGTTGTCTTTGCGCCATTACGCCGATCAGCATGACGGCAGTGACAGAGAGGCTGCGCTGCAACGATTGCTGGATAATCTGAGTAGCGTGGATTATCAGTTGGCGCATCTGGACAGCGATACGACGGATTTGACCAGTGATACGGATGCCACTCGTATTGCAGCGCTGGAGCCGAGCGGCTTTAAGCACGCTTGGCGGACGATGCGCAGCCAAATGACGTTTGAGTCGGTGGTTTTTCGTCATGCGGTGCGTTTGGCGATTGGGGTGTTTGTCGCTTGTATGACGGTGGAGGTGTTGAATTTACATTTGGGTTATTGGATTTTGCTGACGGCTTTGTTTGTGTGTCAGCCGAATTATTCCAGTACCAAAAGCCGTGTGAATCAGCGCATTATCGGAACGATTTTGGGGGTGTTGGTCAGCGCGCTCATTCCTTACTTCACACCGTCCATTGAAACCAAACTGTGGATCGTGGTGGCGGCGACGACGCTGTTTTTCTTTTTTCGCAGCAATGATTATCGCTTTTCGACGTTTTTTATCACCATTCAGGCCATGACCAGTTTTTCTTTGGCGGGTTTGAATATGTATGCGGCCATGCCTTTGCGTATTTTAGATACGCTCATTGGCTCCGCGATTGCGTGGGTGGCGGTGTCGTATCTGTGGCCGGATTGGCGCTATCTCACGCTGGAGCACACGGCTCGTCGTGCGATTGCTTATAACGGAACGTATCTCAGGGCAATTTTGCAGCAATTGCAGTATGGCGGTACGGATGATGTGGATTATCGAACGGTGCGCCGTCAAACGCATGAGCGTGCGGTTGCGCTGAGTAATACTTTGTCCAATATGAGCAGTGAGCCGGAAAAATATGCGGCGCATTTGCAAAACGGGTTTAACCTGTTGAGGCTCAACTATAATTTAGTGGGCTATATTTCGGCACTGGGTGCATCTCGACGGTTATTGCATGAGCAGGGGCAGGAGCAGAGTGCGCGGATGGATTTTACGGAGCCGTTTTATCGGTTGGCGTATCGTGTGGCCGATGCCTTGGGTGCAATTACGGGATTGGATCCGGAGGCATTTAAAGCAATGCACGCCGATTTGACCGCCGGATTGGCTGAAATGCGCCCGATCAGTCATAGGTCGGATCGGCAGCATGTGATTTTATGGCAGCAATTGAGTATGATTGTTCGGCAGATGCCGGCGTGTTTTAGCGCGTTGCAGCAGGAGCATGCGCTATCGGCCGTTGTTTAAGGCTTAAAGGCTGCATTCAAATTAAATTCATTTCACTCGCCGGCGGGGTCAAACCAAAATGTTGATAAGTCAGCGCACTGGCGATACGCCCGCGCGGCGTGCGTTGCAGGTAGCCTTGTTGGATCAAATACGGTTCGATGATATCCTCAATGGTGTCTTTCGCTTCACCGATGGACGCGGCGAGGTTGTCCAGTCCGACGGGGCCGCCGTTAAAGCGGTATAAAATCGCTTCGAGCAGTTTTTTATCCATCACGTCCAGTCCGGCGGAATCCACATCCAGCATTTTCAGCGCGGCATCGGCAATGGTTTGCGTGATCACGCCGTTGCTTTTCACTTGCGCATAGTCGCGTACGCGGCGCAGCAGACGGTTGGCAATGCGCGGTGTACCGCGTGAACGGCGGGCGATTTCGCTCGCGCCTTCAAGCTCGATTTGACAGCCGAGTAAGCCGGCAGAACGCGTGACGATGTGGGTCAGCTCAGGAATGGTGTAAAACTCCAGCCGGCCGACGATACCGAATCGGTCTCGCAGCGGATTGGTCAGCATGCCCGCGCGTGTGGTCGCGCCGATCAAGGTGAAGGGTTTGAGATCAAGCTTGACCGAGCGTGCAGCTGGGCCTTCGCCGATCATGATGTCGATTTGATAGTCTTCCAGCGCGGGGTAGAGGATTTCCTCAACCACAGGTGAGAGGCGATGGATTTCGTCGATGAACAACACGTCGTTGGTTTCCAAGTTGGTCAACAGCGCGGCCAAATCGCCCGCACGCTCCAGTACGGGGCCGGAGGTTTGCTTCAGATTCACACCCATCTCGCGTGCGATGATGTGTGCGAGCGTGGTTTTACCCAAGCCGGGTGGGCCGAACAACAAGGTGTGATCGAGTGCCTCTTTGCGTGTGCGTGCCGCGCCGATGAAGATATCGAGCTGCTCGCGGATTTTTTGCTGACCGACGTATTCATCCAGCATTTTCGGACGCAGGGCACGCTCGGATTGCTCCTCGTGTACGCTCAATGGTTCGGCCTCGATCAGGCGCTCTTGCGTCGCTTTGCTCGGGAGGTGGGCGGAAAAATCGTCGGTGATGATTTGGCTCATGGTGCGGTTTTGTCCAGATGGTTGTGTCCAGATTATTTGGAAAATTGTTGCAGCGCCCAGCGAATGCCGTTGTTCACGTCCAAATCGTTCGGGAAGTTTTTCAGTACGTGGTTGATTTCTTTTTCCGCGTAGCCGAGCGCGATCAATGCGGCGTAGACGTCTACGCGCGCGGAGGTGTCTACCGTGGCGTTATCGGCTTTGTGGTCAAACGAGAGCTTGGCGACTTTGTCTTTGAGCTCGAGCACGAGTCGCTCGGCGGTTTTTTTGCCGATGCCGGGGATGCTGGTCAGATGCGAGATGTCTTGGGCTGCGACGGCTTGTTGCAAATCGTCAGACGAGAGGCCTGAGAGTATGCCCAGTGCGGTGCGTGCGCCGATACCGGTGATTTTGATGAGTTGGCGAAAGCTCGCGCGCTCGGATTCGGAGGCAAATCCATATAGCACATGCGCATCTTCACGCACCGCCAAATGCAGATACAGACTGGTTTTTTGACCGACTTCTGGGAGCGTATATAATGTACTCATCGGCACGTCGATTTCGTAGGCGATGCCTGCGGGCGTGTCTATGACCACGGTGGGAGGTTTTTTGTCGATCAGGGTGCCGGTGATGCGTGCGAACATAATGTGTGTCGTATGAGAAATTGTAAAATGGATGGGCGAATTATCGCACATCCCTTGT
>CAYPYQ010000012.1:0-4489 GCA_964414735.1 uncultured Hydromonas sp. | reverse complement strand
ATCAACCATTTCACACACGATACCGATGCCGAAGTCCAACTGCTGCAACAATCCTGCGAAGTACTCGGCGCTCAGGTAGCGATCTGCACAGTTTGGGCGGACGGCGGCGCAGGCGGTGAGGATTTGGCTCGCGCCGTGGTGCAATTGTGTGAGCAAAATACCTCAGATCAGCCTCTGTCATTGACCTATCCTGACAACGCCAGCCTAAGCGAGAAAATCCATGCCGTTGCCACGCGTATCTATGGTGCGGATGGCGTCACCTTTACCAGCGCAGCGCAAAAACAGTTGGATCAATTGATGGCACTGGGCTTCGGCCATCTGCCTGTGTGCATTGCCAAAACGCAGTATTCCCTGAGCGACGATCCGAGCAAACTTGGCCGCGCCGAAAACTTCCAACTGCACATCAGCAATGTCACTGTTTCCGCCGGTGCGGGTTTCGTCGTCGCCATCTCGGGCAGCATCATGAAAATGCCGGGATTACCCAAAATCCCGGCTGCTGAGAAAATTGACGTGGATGCCAATGGACGAATTTCAGGGCTGTTCTGAAAAACAAAAGGGAGCTGATTGTTCCCTTCAGATTGCTCCCTTTTGTTTGATGAATTGAACATCACGCATTCACTTCCACCTGCCGACGCAAACATGCAATTTGATGATCGGCGCGCCCTTGCAACGTTGGCTTGGTCTGCGCACAGCCCGCATCGGCAATCGGACAGCGCGTGCGGAACACACAGCCGGACGGCGGATGAATCGGCGATGGCAAATCACCTTGCAGCAGCTGAATCTGTTTGACACGCTCGGCTTCAGGGTCAGGAATTGGCACCGCAGACATCAGTGCCTGCGTGTACGGATGCGACGGATTGCTGTACACCGATTCGTCCGTACCCAACTCCACCGCATTGCCCAGATACATCACCAGCACACGATCAGAAATGTGTTTGACAACCGACAAATCATGCGCGATGAAAATCAACGACAAACCCATTTCTTTCTGAATGTCTTTGAGCAGGTTAATCACCTGCGCCTGAATCGACACATCCAGCGCGGATACCGGCTCGTCACAGATAATCATTTTCGGTTTCACAATCAGCGCGCGGGCAATACCGATACGTTGACATTGACCACCTGAAAACTCATGCGGGTAGCGGTTAATCATATTCGGCAGTAAGCCGACTTTTTTCATCATCGCACGCACTTGTTTGACTACCTCATCCTTGCCCAGCTCAGGATAAAACGTTTGCAACGGCTCGGCAATGATATCACCGATGGTCATACGCGGATTAAGCGAAGCCAGCGGATCTTGGAAAATCATCTGAATGTCTTTACGCTTCAAACGCATTTGCTTGACCGACAAAGTAGTCAGCTCTTCATCCTGCCACACGATATTGCCCGAGTGCGCTTTGACCAAACCGATGATGGCACGCGCCAAGGTCGATTTGCCACAGCCGGACTCACCGACCACACCGAGGGTTTCGCCCTCTTTCAGTTCAAATGACACGCCATTGACCGCATTGAGCACATCCGGTTTTTGCCAAATCCAGCCGCCTTCGGCCTTGACCTTGAATTGCACATGCAAATCAGTCACGCGGAGCAAAGGTTTATTATTTTGACTCATTGACCGACTCCTTCTTCTGCGCTTTTGACGATTTCTATGGGTTGGTAACACGCGCGTTGACGATGATCACCAAAGTGTGTCAACGGTGGCGGACTGAGCCGGCATTGATTCATGACAAAGGCACAACGCTCCTGAAACGAGCAACCCTTCGGCAGATTTTGCAGATTCGGCGGATTGCCGGCGATGGTACGCAGCTCTTCCAACTCCACATCCACACGCGGTACGGCTCCCAATAAACCCACACTGTACGGATGCGTCGGACGATAGAAAATATCATCGACCGTACCATACTCCATCGTGCGTCCGGCATACATCACCAGCACGTGATCGCAAATCCCCGCAACCACACCCAAATCATGGGTGATCAAAATAATCGTCGTGCCAAAATCATGTTTCAGCTCATTGAGCAAGGTCATGATCTGCGCCTGCACCGTCACGTCCAACGCTGTGGTCGGCTCATCCGCGATCAACAGCTTCGGACGACACAGCAGCGCCATAGCGATCATCACGCGCTGACGCATCCCACCGGAAAATTCATGCGGATACATATTGATGCGTTTGGCCGCCGCAGGGATTTTCACCGCATCCAGCATACGGATGGACTCGGCGCGCGCTTCGGCTTTACCCATGCCTTTGTGCAGACGCAAAACCTCATCGAGCTGCTCGCCCACGCGTAAATACGGATTGAGCGAGGTCATCGGGTCTTGGAAAATCATGGCGATTTCATTCGCACGCACCTTGTTCAATTTGGATTCCGGCAGGCCAATCAACTCCTGCCCGTCGAACTTCACTGAACCACTGGCTTTACCGTTTTTCGCCAACAAGCCCATCATGGCAAACGCGGTCTGCGATTTACCCGAGCCAGACTCACCCACGATGCCCAAAGTCTCGCCCTTGAGCAATTCAAAATTCAAATCATTGACGGCCGTGACTTCACCGTCCTCAGTATGAAACGTCACGCTCAAATCGCGCACAGATAATAAACTCATCATCGACTCCATTCGTTCGTATGTTTATCAGAGATCAACGATCTTTCGGATCGAGCGCATCGCGCAGGCCGTCACCGATAAAGTTAAAGCAGAACAAGGTCACCACGAGAAACACCGTTGGGAACAATAACTGCCACAAAGCCACCTGCATATTCTTCGCACCCTCTTGCAACAACGCACCCCAGCTCGTCATTGGCTCCTGCACGCCCAAGCCCAAAAAGCTCAAGAACGATTCAAACAGAATCATCGCCGGCACCAATAACGACGCATACACCACCACCACGCCCAAAACATTCGGCACAATGTGACGCATCACGATATTCCAGCCGCTCACGCCGCCGACCTGCGCCGCCTCAATGAACTCCTTGTGCTTCAAACTCATGGTCTGTCCGCGCACAATCCGCGCCACGTCCAGCCACGACACCAAGCCGATGGCGATAAAGATAAACACCAGATTACGGCCAAACAAAGTCACCAGCAAAATCACAAAAAACATGAACGGAAATGCATTCAAAATCTCCAGAAAGCGCATCATCACCATATCGGTTTTACCGCCCACATAGCCGGATACCGCACCGTAGACCGTACCGAATAGCACCGCGACCAAAGCACCGGCCAGACCGACCAGCAGAGAAATACGCCCGCCGACCGCCACGCGCACAAACAAATCGCGGCCAATCGAATCCGTACCGAAATAATGCTTGGTGGCAAAATTCGGAGCAGCCTGCATCGCATCCCACGAAGCCTGTGCGTACCCATACGGTGACAAAAATGGCGCGATCAGCACAAACAGCAAAACCACGCTCAAAATCACTAAGCTCACCAGCGCCGCCTTATTTCGGCGAAAACGTCGCCACGCATCCTGCCACAAACTGCGGCCTTTTACATCCAGCTGCTCGCTCAAAGTCTCAGCGATTGCGGTGTTTTGTTTATTATTTAGTAACATATTTTTTACCCCAACAAAGGCAGATTCAGCGAATCAATAACGAATTTTCGGATCAATCACCGCGTACAGTACATCCACGATGGCATTAAACGCGATGGTCAAAATTCCGACCAAAATCGTCAAGCTCAGCACCATGCCGTAATCACGATTGAGCGCGCCATTAACGAATAACTGGCCGATGCCCGGCAAGCCAAAAATTGTCTCAATCACAATCGAGCCGGTAATAATCCCGACAAACGCAGGGCCTAAATATGAAATCACGGGCAACAGCGCCGGACGCAAAGCATGTTTGAGCACGATCACACGCAGTGGTAACCCCTTTGCCCGCGCCGTGCGGATGAATTGACTGTGCATCACCTCGATCATCGAGCTGCGCATAATCCGCGCAATCCCCGCCAGATACACCAGCGCCAAGGCAGTCATTGGCAAAATCATATTGATAAATGCACCGTTATTCCAGCCACCACCCGGCAG
Source organism: uncultured Hydromonas sp. (assembly GCA_964414735.1). Lineage (GTDB taxonomy): Bacteria > Pseudomonadota > Gammaproteobacteria > Burkholderiales > Burkholderiaceae > CTSOIL-112. The sequence continues at coordinate 468 of CAYPYQ010000012.1, read as the reverse complement.
CCAACGCAAACTCACCGCGAATAATAAAATCAAAATCGGCGCAGTAACGAAACTCGGTATCACCACACCGGTCATAGAAAAACTCATGAGTAAATAATCGAGCCAACTATTTTGCTTGAGCGCTGCGATCACGCCGAAGGTCACGCCCAACAGCACTGCCAAAATAAAAGCATACAAACCCAATTTGAGTGACACCGGAAATGCCTGCGCCAACAGCTCGTTCACCGAATAATCTTTATATTTGAACGATGGTCCCAAATCGCCCTGTGCCAAACTTTTCCAGTAGCTGACATATTGCGTCGAGAGCGGCTCATTCAGATGATATTTTGCTTCGATATTCGCCATCACCTCGGGTGGATAGTTTTTCTCACTGGTAAATGGACTTCCGGGCGCCAAACGCATCATAAAAAAAGAAATCGTCACCAAGACAAACAAGGTTGGGATCGCTTCCAAAATACGTTTAAAAAT
>CAYPYQ010000011.1:0-4368 GCA_964414735.1 uncultured Hydromonas sp. | reverse complement strand
TTTTTTGAGGCGGGTGAATAAAGAGACAAAAGATGAGTCGACGTTTAATCCACAGTGTCGGTATCGACATTGGCACGACCACCACTCAAGTGATTTTTTCACAACTTGAGCTGGTCAATCGTGCGCCTGCGTCGCAAGTACCGCATTACGAATTCACCCGCCGCGAAATCATCTACGTCAGCCCCGTGGTGTTCACGCCGTTGGATACCAATGGCAATGTCAATCAAGCCGAATTGATGCGCTTTATCCAAGGGCAATATCAAGCCGCCGGTTTGGATGTGGCTACTGTGGAGTCCGGCGCGATTATCATTACGGGTGAAACCTCCAAAGCAAAAAATGCACGCCTGACCATCATGGAATTGGCAAAAACGCTGGGTGATTTTGTCGTTGCCACCGCCGGCCCGCATCTGGAATCCATCATCGCGGGGCAAGGCTCCGGCGCATACGCCTACTCGAAAGAGCACGCCTGTCGCGTATTGAACATCGACATCGGTGGCGGTACGTCCAACTATGTTGTGTTTGAAAACGGTCGGGTGGTCGATACCGCATGTTTGAATGTTGGCGGGCATTTGGTTGAAACGTTTGACGACGGTCGCATTAAAACTGTGCGTGAACCGGCGCGCATCATGGCGCGACACTGTTTCGGTGCGGGTGTGGATCCGATGCGCATGAATCGGACGCAACTGGATACCTTGATGCGCTTCATGGCGCAGATGATCGTCGAGGTGATGCAGGCGACGCCGTCGCAGGCCACGCGTGAAATGCTGATGACCGATTGCTTGAGCGCGCAGGCATCGTATGCGCAGGTGTTTATTTCCGGCGGTGTGGGCGAATGCTTTTACGCGCCGGAGCAGATTTCAAATCCGTTCCAATACGGCGATACCGGTCCATTGCTGGCGCAGGCGCTGCATCAGCAGCAGCCCTTGACCGTGCTGGCGCAAGTGAAACCCAAGCAAACCGTGCGCGCCACCGTGATCGGTGCGGGCGCCTACACACTCTCGCTCTCAGGCAGCACGATTTGGCTGTCGGCGAGTCATTTGCCGATTCAAAACGTTCCGATTCTCAAGCCACATCTGCTGTGGGATGCGCAGGCGGCAGAGCAGTTGGTGTCCGCGTGGCAGTTGGCCGCGCAACGCATGGATTTGGATTTGAACAATGATTTGTACGCGCTGTCCGTACCCGACGATATGGCAGTGACGTACAAGGAAGTATTGGCGGTGGTGCAGGCACTGACCGCTTTTAACACACAGTACCCGAACCCGAAATATCCGCTGCTGGTCATGGCCAAGCAGGATTTGGGCAAGGTACTGGGGATGGAATTGCAGCCGGTGTTGCGTGGACGTGAGCTGGCGGTGATTGATGAAGTGGATACAAAAGAAGGTGATTTTGTAGATATCGGAAAACCGTTTTTCGGTGGCGAGATCGTTCCGCTGACCGTGAAATCTTTGGCTTTTCCGTCGTAAACATCGGATTGGAGTGGTGATATGAAACTATCGGCGCATTTATTTGGACAGACTTATCAGTTTAAGGATGTCAAAGATGTTTTGGCCAAGGCCAGTGATGGCCGCTCGGGTGACGTGCTCGCGGGCGTTTATGCGTCCTCGGCACAGGAGCGCGTGGCGGCAAAATACGTTTTGTCCGAGTTTACCTTGGCCGATCTGCGCAACAATCCGGTGGTTCCGTATGAGGAAGACTGCGTGACGCGCGTGATTCAGGACGATGTCAATGAAACGGCGTATGAACGCATTCGTAACTGGTCGGTGAGCGAGCTGCGCGAATACATCCTCTCGGATGATCGTTCGGATGACGAGTTGAATTTCTTGCGCAAAGGGCTGACCTCAGAAATGGTCGCGGCGGTGGCCAAAGTCTGCTCGAATGCCGATTTGATCTACGGCGCGAAACGCATGCCGGTGGTGAAAAAAGCCAATACGACGATTGGCTTGCCAGGGCGCTTTGCCGCGCGTTTGCAGCCGAATGACACGCGCGATAATGTGGACAGCATCGTCGCACAAATTTACGAAGGCTTATCCTACGGCGTGGGTGACGCGGTGATCGGGATTAACCCCGTGACCGATAACGTGGAGAATACCAAACGCATGCTCTCAGCGGTTCAGGAGATCATTGATAAATTCGGTATTCCGACGCAGCCGTGTGTACTCGCGCATATCTCCACACAGATTGAAGCGATTCGTCAGGGTGCACCCGGCGGGCTGATTTTCCAAAGTATTTGCGGCAGTGAAAAAGGCTTGAACGAATTTGGCGTGAGCTTGGAATTGCTCGAAGAAGCCATAGATGTAGGGCGCAAATACAACCGTCTGGCCGGCTCGAATTTCATGTACTTTGAAACGGGGCAAGGTTCGGCCTTGTCCGCATCGGCCAATCACGGCGCCGATCAGATGACGATGGAGGCGCGTAACTATGGCTTGGCGCGACGTTACGATCCGTTCCTTGTAAACACGGTGGTTGGCTTCATCGGCCCTGAGTATTTGTACAACGCTCGCCAAATCATGCGCGCGGGGCTTGAAGACCACTTCATGGGTAAGCTCACTGGTATTTCGATGGGCTGCGACACCTGTTACACCAACCACGCCGATTCGGATCAAAGCTCCAGCGAAAACCTGATGGTGCTGCTCGCAGCAGCGGGGTGTAACTACATCATGGGCATGCCGCTGGGCGACGACATCATGCTGAACTATCAAACCTCGGCATTCCACGACACCGCGACCGTACGTCAGCTCATGGGCTTGCGTCCATTGCCCGAGTTTGAACGATGGTTGGAAAAAATGGGTGTGATGGAAAACGGTCGTCTGACCCCGGCTGCGGGTGACGCATCAATGTTCTTTTAATTCGGAGGCGAATCATGGATCAAAGACAAATTGAAGAAATCGTCCGCTCGGTATTGGGGCAATTAAGCCAGCCGACGAGTGGCTCTGCCTCTGCGGGAAACATTAATCCAAATATCAGTCCATTTCCAGCAACCGGTCATTTGACTGCAGGGAGTCATAATATGAATCATGCGGAAGCGCCATTGCCAGACTTGGGTAGTGACGAATTCCAGCAAAAATGGATCGGTGTGCAAAATCCGAAAAACCGTGCGGTGCTCGAAGAGCTACGCGCCAGCACCCGTGCGCGTGTGTGCAGTGGTCGTTCTGGCCCACGTCCGCGCACCACCTCGTTGCTGCGTTTTTTAGCCGACCACTCACGCTCCAAAGACACGGTGCTCAAGGAAATTCCGCAGGAGTGGGTGACAGCATCGGGTTTGATCGAAGTGCAAACCGAAGTCACCGACAAAGACATGTATCTGACCCGACCTGATCTCGGACGCAAACTGTCGCAAAGCGCGATGGATACGCTGCTGCGCCAATGTAAAAAAGGTGTACAGGTACAAATCGTGGTGTCCGACGGCTTGTCCACCGATGCGGTGACGGCGAACTACGATGAGATTTTCCCGCCGCTGCTCAAGGGTTTGGAAAATGCGGGTTTAAGCGTGGGCAAACCGATTTTCGTGCGCTATGGTCGGGTCAAAGTCGAGGATCAGATCGGTGAATTACTCGAAGCCGAAACCGTTGTATTGCTGGTGGGTGAGCGTCCGGGCTTGGGACAATCCGAGAGCCTGTCGTGCTATGCGATTTACCGTCCGAGCGTTGCAACGACGGTGGAGGCGGATCGCACCTGTATTTCCAATATTCACCGTGGCGGTACGCCGCCGGTCGAAGCGGCTGCGGTCATCGTTGATCTGGTCAAAACTATGCTGGCGCAAAAAGCGTCGGGTATTAACTTGAAAAAATAAGGGGCTATTGCTATGGCAACTTTAGACATTATCAAACCCAGTGTGTGTGCAGTCCGATTGATCGCATCTTTGCACCCCGATATGAAACAACGGCTGAACCTGCCCGAAGGCTTTAACAGCCTCGGTTTACTCACCGCCGACTCGGACGATGTGACCTACATCGCCGCGGATGAAGCGACCAAACAAGCGCAGGTGCGCGTGGTTTATGGCCGCTCCATGTATGCGGGTGCGGCGCACAGCTCGTCGCCCTCTGCCGGTGAAGTCATCATCATGCTCGCAGGCCCGAACCCTGCGGAAACCCGTGCCGGTTTGGACGCGATGGTCGCCACGATTGAGGAGGGTCCGGCGTTCCGCTGGGCCAATGATGCCGAGGACACCGCGTTCTTGGCGCATTTGGTATCACGCACCGGTAGCTATTTGTCCCAACTGGCGGGCATTAACGAAGGCGATCCGTTGGCGTATCTGATTGCGCCGCCATTGGAAGCCGCTTATGGCGTGGATGCTGCGATCAAGGCTGCGGAAGTACGCATGGCGATGTTCATCGAAGCACCGTCGGAAACCAACTACAGCGGTGCCTT
>CAYPYQ010000010.1:0-5712 GCA_964414735.1 uncultured Hydromonas sp. | reverse complement strand
AACTGAGCGCGGAAGCATAATTCAAAAAGGAATCAGGATGGGTACGGATACTTCGGCTGCAAACGCAAATTCCGTGATGGCAATCCCCGTAATCGCAATCGACGGGCCGACCGCTTCGGGCAAGGGCGCTGTGGCACAGGCCGTGGCGCAGCGTTTGGGTTTTCACTATTTGGACAGCGGCGCATTATACCGCTTGGTCGCGGTGATGGCTTTACGCGCCGGTTGGACGATAGACACCGAGCTGGATGTCGCACATGAGCAACAGTTGGCTAATTGGGCGAGCGTCTTGGATGTGCGCTTTTTGGGCGAAACCATACTGCTGTCCGGCGAGGATGTGAGCCAAGCGATTCGGCAGGAGCAGGCGGGTAATATGGCCTCGAAAATCGCGACGGTGGGCGCGTTGCGTGCCGCGCTGTTGCAGCGCCAGCGCGACTTTGCGCAAGCGCCGGGTTTGGTGGCGGACGGGCGCGATATGGCGAGCGTGGTGTTCCCCGATGCGCCTGTCAAAATCTTTTTGACCGCCGATGCACAAATTCGTGCGGAAAGACGATATAAACAATTGATTGACAAGGGTTTTTCTGCTAATATGGCAAACCTTACAGCAGATTTGCGCGCGCGCGATGCGCGTGACATGGCACGAGCCTTCGCGCCACTCAAGCCTGTGGCGGATGCGTATGTGCTCGATACGTCGAATTTGACGTTGGCGCAGGCGATTCAGAGCGTGATTGACCGCTATGAATCGGCGCTGAAACAGTAACGTAACGCTCAGCAGCCGCGTAGCAAGCAAACAGAATCTATTTCAACGTGTCAACGTCGTTGCATGGTGAAACAGTGTGGTGAACGGGGACGGAAGTGTTCGCAATACCTGCGGATTTTTTCAAAAGCGTTCGGTTTTTAACTCCAGTATTGTTGGGTCGTAGTCGGACATGTCGTCCGGCGCTCAGGAATATTGCGTAACTTTAAGTGAATGAATCAATGACCTCAGTTGCTAACATCGAAAGCTTTGCAGCTTTATTTGAAGAATCAATCGCGCGCCAAGACATGCGCGCTGGTGAAGTAATCACCGCTGAAATCGTGCGTGTGGACCACAACTTCGTGGTGGTGAACGCCGGTTTGAAATCGGAAGCCTTTATTCCGGTAGAAGAATTTTTGAACGATCAGGGCGTACTCGAAGCCGAAGTAGGCGCTTTCGTGAGTGTAGCAATTGACTCGTTGGAAAACGGTTTTGGTGACACCGTGTTGTCACGCGACCGTGCTAAGCGTTTGTCTGCTTGGTTGGACTTGGAAAAAGCCCTGGAATCAGGCGAGCTGGTCACCGGTACGGTGACGGGCAAAGTCAAAGGTGGTTTGACCGTTATGGCAAACAGCATCCGTGCGTTCTTGCCAGGTTCATTGTTGGACTTGCGTCCGATCAAAGACATGAGCCCATTCGAAGGCAAAACCATGGAATTCAAGGTTATCAAGTTGGATCGCAAACGCAATAACGTGGTTTTGAGCCGTCGTGCGGTTCTCGAAGAAACCATGGGCGAAGAACGCGCTAAATTGGCTGAAACCTTGAAAGAAGGCGAAATCGTTAAAGGTATCGTTAAAAACATCACTGACTACGGTGCGTTCGTTGATTTGGGCGGCATTGATGGGCTGTTGCACATCACCGACTTGGCATGGCGCCGTGTTCGCCACCCATCGGAAGTATTGACCGTGGGCCAAGAAGTCGAAGCGAAGATCCTGAAGTTCGATCAAGACAAACACCGCGTATCTTTGGGTATCAAACAATTGGGCGACGATCCTTGGTCTGGTTTGGCCAACCGTTACCCGAAAAATACCCGTCTGTTCGGTAAAGTAACCAATATCACCGACTACGGCGCGTTCGTTGAAATCGAACAAGGCATCGAAGGTCTGGTACACGTTTCTGAAATGGATTGGACGAACAAAAACGTTGATCCTAAGAAACTGGTGACTTTGGGTGACGAAGTTGAAGTGATGATCCTCGAAATCGACGAATCCAAACGTCGCATCTCTTTGGGCATGAAGCAATGTAAAGCGAATCCGTGGGATGAATTCGAAGCCAACTTCAAAAAAGGCGACAAGGTTAAAGGCGCGATCCGCTCCATCACTGACTTTGGCGTATTCGTAGGTATGGACGGTGGTATTGACGGTCTGGTACACATGTCAGACTTGTCGTGGAATGAAGCACCGGAAGCTGCATTGCGCAACTACAAAAAAGGCCAGGAAGTTGAAGCCGTGATCTTGTCAATCGACGTGGAAAAAGAACGCATCTCTTTGGGCATCAAACAGCTCGAAGGCGATCCATTCATGAACTACGTGGGTTTGAACGACAAAGGCGCGTTGGTTAAAGGCACTGTGAAATCAGTAGAAGCCAAAGGCGTGGTTGTGACCTTGGCTGACGACGTAGAAGGCTACCTGCGCGCCTCTGAAATCTCCAACGACCGCGTTGAAGATGCCGGTACACACTTCAAAGAAGGCGATGCTGTTGACGCAGTGATCGTCTCTGTTGATCGTAAAAACCGCTCTATCCAATTGTCCATCAAGGCAAAAGACCAAGCAGAAACCCAAGCCGCAATGAAACACATGGCTGAGGAATCCGGTGCGGCCGCTTCTGGCACCACCAACTTGGGCGCATTGCTCAAAGCCAAATTGGAACAACAATAATGCAGCAAAGCATTGTCGGCGCAGTTATGCGTCGGCAATGTTATTGCCGATATTGATAAAAATAGAGGCTTCATCCGGCAGTATTGAGCGATGAGAGGCATCACAATTAGCAAGCACCATGACTAAATCAGAATTAATCAATAACCTTGCCGCGCGCTTTCCTCAGCTTGTTGCGCGGGACGCAGAAATGGCGGCCAGCGCGATCCTGACGGCGATTGCCCACACCCTGACGATGGGGCAGCGTGTTGAAATTCGCGGCTTTGGCAGTTTCACGGTGAATGAGCGTCCGGAACGCATTGGGCGCAACCCCAAAACCGGTGATCAAGTGAGCGTACCGTCGAAAAAAGTGCCTCATTTCAAGGCGGGCAAAGACATGCGTGAGCGAGTGGATCTGACCAATCATTGATGAGGGGTGTATGAGGCTGGGTGCTATTGAGCATTCAGACGATCTCAAACCTTAGTTACGTAGCTAAAGCGAACCTTCGGGTTCGTTTTTTTATGAGTTGATTGGTTTTGGGTGGGGTTTTCCGGTGTTTTTTACAAGGAGTGGGGCAAATTCGCTTACAATGCTGAAACCACGGTCATCGCGCATGACTGATCGGTTGGTGTCGTAGGGTCGAATTGGTCGCGTTGGGTTGAATCGGGTTGAGAGTTGGGGCGAGTCGCTAAGTCGCGCCGTGCGCGAGGGGATAAATGATGAAAGTAATTGCTTGGATTGTACGAATTTTGGTATTACTGGTATTGGTGTGGCTGGCGTTATTGAATAATCAGACCACCACCTTCTCGGTGATGCAGGGTTTACAGGTGGATTTGCCGCTGATCGTGCTGCTGTTCGCATTTTTTGTGATGGGGTTGCTACTGGGTTTGTTGGCGCTGACGCCTAAATATTTCAGTTTAAAATGGGAAGCGCGACGTTTGCGCAAGGAGTCGGATCAAAATCGCACGGTGATCGCCGATCAACAAAAATTATTGTCCAAATACGCGCCGAACGAGGTGAAATCGGTGTCTGCAGAGCAGACGGTTAATAGCGAATTGCCGCCGTTTAGCATGTAAGTATGCGGTTAGTTGGGTAGATAAACACTATGGAGTTTGAAGCTGAATGGTTGCTGGTGTTGCCTCTGTTTTTTGCGCTGGGTTGGTTTGCTGCGCAGTGGGACAGTAAAAAACGCTTGCAAGAGAGTAAAAAGCTGCCGAAATCGTATTTTCAGGGGCTGAATCATCTGCTCGATCAGGAGCCGGATAAGGCAATTGATGCGCTGATCGATGTCGCTCGTGTGGATACGGGCACGGTGGATTTGTATTTCGCGCTGGGACATTTGTTTGGACAGCGCGGCGAAGTGGAGCGCAGCATTCGTGTATATCAGAGTCTGATTGATCGGCCCGATTTATCGCCGGCGCCGCGTCAAAGTGCGACGTATAAATTGGGTATGGCATTTCTGAGCGGTGGCTTGTTTGACCGCGCGGAGCAGTGTTTTCAGAGTCTGATCGGTACGGCGCGCGAGCATGAAGCGCGCGTGCAGCTGCTGCATATTTATCAATCGCAGCAGGAGTGGCATCAGGCGATCGATATGGCGCAGGCGATTAACCAAAATCCTGAAACAGCCGGTCAGCAAAGTACGGCGTTGACCCATTTTCACTGCGAGTTGGCGTTGGCAGCTTTGCGTGCGAAAGACTGGTTGCAAGCGCAGCGCGAGATTGATGCGGCCTTGAGCCAAAATCCGACATCAGTGCGTGCTTTGCTGCTTAAAGGACAATGGTACGCGCAGCAAGATCGGCACGCCGAAGCTTTGCAAATTTGGCAAAACTTAGCGAGCGAGCAGCCGGAGTCCGTGCCACTGTTGGTGAACGATATGATGAAATCGTACATTGCCAGCAACCGTGCGCAAGAGGGCTTGGATGATTTGCATCAAAAAGTATTGCAAAGCGGCTCGATTGATGTGCTGGATGCGTGGCTGAACGCGCAGAATCAATACGGCGATGCTATGCAGACCTTGGCGCAGTTGAACGAGCTGTTCATGCGTCATTCATCGTTGAATGCTTTGAATAAACTGCTGAACGCACGGATTGAGGCGGAAAAAGCAGATCAGTCGGAGCAAACCGACGATGTGCCGGCGAATTCCGAGGAGGCGTTGACGCGCGGTCTGATCCAAAAATATGTGAAACAGTTGTCGCGCTATCGCTGCACGCAGTGCGGTTTTGAAGCAGCGCATTATTATTGGCAATGTCCGGCGTGTACACGCTGGGAAAGTTATCCGCCCAAGCGTTTGGAAGAGTTGCAAAACATCAAACGCAGCCGCAACGATGTCAACAGCTATTATTAACCTTATTTCCGCTGAATATTCATGTCCCAAGAGTTTATCCCGCCGACTTGGCTCAAGCCCGATGGCTCGGTGCTGGCCTGCGTTGAAAAAATCAAAGTCCTCAATGAAAATCTCGCTGAATTGCGTGATTTGGCGCAGGATGCGATGGACGACGCCGTGCTGATGGGCGGCACACAGGCGCAAATCAAGCAAACGTTACTGGAAATGATCGCGCAATTAGACAGCCAATACCCCGAGCAAACACCATGAATTCTGTACATGTTCAACCCTCGCCAACTGAATTCGATCCGCGGGAACTGCATATGTCGGTGCTGATGACACCCGACATGGCGAATTTTTCGGGCAATGTTCATGGTGGTGACATTCTCAAATTGCTCGATCAGGTGGCTTATTCCTGCGCCAGCCGCTACGCCGGCTGCTATGTGGTGACATTGTCGGTTGATCAAGTGTTGTTCAAAGAGCCGATTCGTGTCGGAGAGTTGGTCACGTTTTTGGCTTCGGTAAATTACGTCGGGCGCACGTCCATGGAGGTGGGGATTAAAGTGGTGGCGGAAGACATTCAAAATCGCAGCGTGCGCCATACCAACAGCTGCTATTTCACCATGGTGGCGATGCGCGATGGTAAGCCGCAACCCGTGCCGCAATTGAGTATCGAGAATGAAACGCAACGTCAGCGCTTTGAAGAAGCCGTATTGCGTAAAGCCATGCGTGAGGAGTTGAA
>CAYPYQ010000009.1:0-2979 GCA_964414735.1 uncultured Hydromonas sp. | reverse complement strand
GGCCTTGGTCACAAAGCAGATTTCCGGCTCGACCTTCGGATGAATCAGCTCGTCAAACACCACGTCGCCGCCATCGGCCACCACAAACTCGTCAACCAAAAAGCCGAATACCGGATTTTCCACACCCATCTGCTTCATTTTTGCGTGCGAGGTCAAACCCGCTTTGTAGCCAACGATTTTCGCGCCACGCTTGAGTTTATTCGCCTTGATCACATCCTGAATCGCATACGCATCATCCCAAGTCATGTCGGGAAATTCGTCGGTGATTTTCAGTGTGTCTTGCGCGTTGAGCTGGCAGCCTTCCAAATGTTCGGCCAATTTTTTAACGTCTTTTTTATTCATTTTCATTCGTTCCTTTCACTCATGCATTGGCTTGTTGACGTTGTTTTGCCATGGTGATGGCGGTGTCTTCGATCATATCCTCCTGACCGCCGACCATGCCGCGACGACCGAGTTCAACCAGCAATTCACGCGCCGGAATGCCATATTTTTTCTCCGCGCGTTTGGCAAACAGCAGGAACGATGAATACACGCCTGCATAGCCCAAAGTCAACGAATCGCGATCCACGCGGATGATGTGATCCATCATCGGCACGACAATGTCTTCGGCCACGTCTTGGATTTTGAATACATCCACGCCGGTGTCAATGCCCATGCGATCGCACACGGCGATGAACACTTCCATCGGCGTATTGCCCGCGCCTGCGCCCAAGCCCGCCGCCGCCGCGTCAATACGGTTCGCACCGACTTCCACCGCCGCCAGTGAGTTGGCAATACCCATCGCTAGATTGTGGTGGCCATGGAACCCCAATTCGGTTTCTGGTTTGAGCGCCTGACGCACCGCGTCCAAACGCACTTTCACATCGTCCGGCAACATATAACCCGCAGAATCGGTGACATAAATACAGTTCGCGCCGTAGCTTTCCATCAATTTTGCTTGCTGGATCAGACCTTCCGGCGTATTCATGTGCGCCATCATCAGGAAGCCAACGGTATCCATATCGAGCTGACGCGCCATGGTGATGTGCTGCTCGGATACGTCCGCTTCGGTACAGTGCGTTGCCACGCGGATGGTGTGCACGCCCAAATCCTTGGCCATGCGCAGATGATCGACGGTACCAATGCCCGGCAACAGCAGCGCGGACACTTTCGCGTTTTTCATCAGCGGAATCACGGTGGACAAATATTCTTCGTCGCTGTGCGCCGGAAAACCGTAGTTCACCGAGCTACCGCCCAAACCATCGCCATGCGTCACTTCGATCAACGGCACGCCCGCTTCGTCCAAGCCGACGGCGACGTTTTTCATCTGCTCCAGCGTCATCTGGTGGCGTTTCGGATGCATGCCGTCACGCAAGGTCATGTCGTGAACGGTGACTTTTTTACCTTTTAAATCCATAGTATTTCTCCTGTGTTCACGCGTGATTACACTTTAGCCGCAGTCGGCACGGGTACGAATTGACCGGCCAAAATTTCGCGTGCGATTTCCTCGGCGGTTTGTGCAGCGGCGGCGGTCATGATGTCCAGATTGCCCGCGTATTTCGGCAAATAGTCGCCCAGCCCTTCAACCTCGAGGAACACCGATACGCGCTGACCGTCAAATACCGGACCATTCACCAGACGATAGCCCGGCACGTATTTTTGTACCTCGGCAATCATGGCGTGTACCGAGGCGGTAATTTCCGCTTCTTTCGGCTCGCCTTCGACCAAACAATGCACGGTGTCGCGCATAATCAGTGGTGGTTCGGCGGGATTGATAACGATGATGGCTTTGCCTTTTTTCGCACCACCGATTTTTTCTACGGCGCCCGCTGTGGTTCGGGTGAATTCGTCAATGTTCTTGCGTGTGCCCGGGCCGACGCTGCGTGAGGACACCGTGGCCACAATTTCACCGTAGCTCACCGGCTGCACGCGCGAGACCGCCGCGACCATCGGAATCGTCGCCTGTCCGCCGCAGGTGACCATGTTGACATTCATTTCCTGTTTACCGATGTGCTCGGACAGATTGACCGGCGGCACGCAGTACGGGCCGATCGCCGCGGGTGTGAGGTCAATCATGACCACGCCCAGTTCGTTCAGCTTGCGCGAGTTTTCTGCGTGAACATACGCAGAAGTCGCGTCAAAAGCGATTTGCACACCATCGCGCTGTACATACGGCAGCAAGCCGTCCACGCCTTCGGCGGTGGTGTTCAAACCCATTTCCTTGGCGCGTTTCAATCCATCCGATTCAGGATCAATCCCAACCATCCACACCGGCTCCAGCACCTCGCTGCGTTTGAGTTTCGCCAGCAAATCCGTGCCGATATTACCCGGCCCGATCAGGGCGCATTTAATTTTGCTCATATTCTTTCCTTCAATTGATTAGCCAAAGCGAACGGCGCAAGTGCCCACGCCATTGATGCTCATGCGCAGATAATCGCCTGCGACCACCGGAATTAACGGCGCCAAACTGCCGGACAAAATCACTTCGCCCGCTTTGAGTGGGATGCCGAGGCGACCGAGGGTATTGGCCAACCACGCCACCGCATTCACCGGCGAGCCGAGCGCCGCTGCGCCCGCGCCGGTGGCGACGATCTCGCCGTTTTTCTCCAGCACCATGCCGCAGTTGATCAGATCCACTTCGGATGGACAGACCAATTCGTTACCGAGCACGAACGCGCCGCAAGAGGCGTTGTCCGACACGGTGTCTTGAATTTTGATTTTCCAATCTTTGATGCGCGAATCGACGATTTCAAAGCATGCCATCACACCTTCGGTCGCGGCCAACACATCGGCGTTGGTCACACCCGGGCCGATCAAATCTTTTTTTAAGACAAAGGCGATTTCGCCTTCGGCGCGTGGTGCGATCATTTTGCTGGTTGGAATGGCTGCACCTTCGGCGAACACCATATCGTCCAGCAGATAGCCGAAATCCGGCTGATAGACGTTGAGCATACTCATTACCGCTTGGCTGGTGACGCCGATTTTTTTACCAATCACGCG
>CAYPYQ010000008.1:0-2388 GCA_964414735.1 uncultured Hydromonas sp. | reverse complement strand
GCGCAAGCCTTGCAACGCGGCGGCATGACCGTCGTCGAAGTCACGCTGCGCACAGCTGCGGCATTGGACGTGATTCGCGCGATGCGTGCCGCCTGCCCTGAGATGGTGATTGGCGCCGGCACTATTTTGAATGAAGAAACGCTACAAGCCGCACGCGACGCTGGCGCAGAATTCGGCGTCAGCCCAGGCACATCACCTGATTTGCTCAAAGCCATCAGCGCCGCACGCGAAGAAGGATTTGACTTCATCCCAGGCTGCGCCACACCATCCGAAGCATTAACCGCTGCGGATGCGGGCTTTGATATCGTCAAACTATTCCCTGCTGAAGTGGTGGGCGGATTGAATATGATTAAATCATTGGCTTCACCATTGCCACAAATTCGTTTTATGCCGACAGGCGGAATTCGCCTCGATAAAGTCGCAGATTACGTCAAACAGCCAAACGTCGCTGCGCTCGGCGGCACATGGATTGCACCCGTGGACAAGCTCGCTGCGGGTGATTTTGCCGCGATCGAACAGCTCGCGCGCGAAGCATACGACGCATTCAAAGCCGCAACCGCATAAAACTTATGATGCAGATCGACATACTCTACGGCGCCGAACAGCCCGAACAATGCAATGGCCTGAGCGAATCGCCTCTTTGGGATGATAGAAGGCAATGCTGGTTTTGGATTGACATTCCGAATCGCCGTGTTCATCGTCACTCAAATGACGAGCATCGCATTTGGCAATTACCCGATGACGACACATACGATCCCGGCGCGATTGCTCTGACCGAAGAAAACGATCTGCTCGTCGCCCTGCGCGCCGGAATTGCTCAGTTCAATCCCGATCAAGCCGCAGGTGATATTGCGCCCAAAATCCTCATTCCCGCACCATACGACACCGCCACCACCCGCTTTAACGACGGCGGCGTGGACATGCAAGGTCGTTGGTGGATCGGCTCGCTATTTGCACCGAAAACCCGTGCTGGTGCAGGACTGTACTGTCTGGAGCGTGGTCAGCTGCATGCCGTTTTGGGTGAGCAGGCTAACGCCGAACCTTATCAAAGCTGGGGCGTGACCACCGCAAATGGCTGGGCGATTTCACCCGACAGCCAAACGCTATATCACGGCGATACTCAGGCGCACACCGTATATCGTTATGATTTCGCAGCCGACAAATCTGTGACATCAGCACTGAGCAACCGCCGCGTTTTTTTCCAAACCGAAGACACGCGCAACAATCCCAACGCCACTGAACCGTATCAAGGCCGCCCTGATGGTGCTGTGATTGACTCAGCGGGTAATTACTGGAGCGCACTGTTCGAAGGTGGGCAAATCGTACAAACTGCACCAAACGGTATCGTGCTGCAAAAAATCCCTCTACCTGCCAAATGCCCAACCATGCTGTGTTTCGGCGGTGCGGATTTAAAAACCCTGATTATCACCACCGCAGGTACACGACCAGAAGCGGAGTTGGCCGAATTTCCAGCCAACGGTACGATTTTAAAATTGCGCGTGGACACAGCGGGATTGCCGACACGGCGGTATCGCGCATAAAAACCATCGCCACCTTGATCGCAGGTTTCCCTGCCATCATCGGTGGCGATAAATATTGCTTAGCTAAGCTCAGGCTTATTTCAAACCATCCGCGCAGCCCTTGTATACGCTTTTACCATAAGCCAGAGTGGCGGTAAATTCACGTTTGGCACCTGTTTTCAGGCATTCCGCGCCTTTAATATCCAGACTAAATGGCACATTGCCATCTTTACCATTGTAGGTTGCGCCTTTGGCGTAGGCAGAGCGCTCTACTTTGATGGTGCGTTTGCCACCATCCGGTTTTACAGTTTCTGGCACTTCAAAGGTTATGTTGTTACCATCAATGGTGGCTTCCCACGCAGGTGAAGAGCCATTGGCTTTGAAACGTGTGATTGGGCCGTTATTAGCGGCTGCCGGCGCAGGTTGACCTGCCGCTGGTGCCTGAGCAGCACCATTGGCTGCTGGAGGTGCCGGAGGCGTTGCCGGCGCATTGGCCGCTGGGGCACCCGCTGGAGCCGGACTTGCTGGAGGAGCGACTTTGTCTGCAGGTTTGGAACATGCAGCCAAACCCATACACAATAAACCTGCCATAGCACTCATGAGCAATGTTTGTTTCACGATATTTTCTCCCTTTAGGGTTGATAATGACCTCAATCACAATGATCGGGGACATGAAATGGATGACAAACCCATTAAAAATCCGTCATCCGAGCAATACGTCTCCGTTTATTCATCGCTTATTATCGAACTCCGGCTGCGATCTGATCCGCATTATATTGCATCATGCGCAGATAGGTTGGCGCATAGCCGGTTTTTTCAGACAGTGTCTCGGAATACAGTTTATTGCCCACGCGCACGCCCGTTTCAG
>CAYPYQ010000007.1:0-1132 GCA_964414735.1 uncultured Hydromonas sp. | reverse complement strand
GCGCTGACCAAACAAACAGAGCTGAACGGCGTCATCGACGTCACACTGGATTTAGAAGACGGCGCAAGCGTCGGCCAAGAATCCGCGCAGGCTCAATTATTTGGTGAAATTTTAGCCAGTGAGCGCAATCGTTTCGGACGCATCGGCGTGCGCGTGCACGATCCTGAAAATGCGCATTTTCAAAGCGATGTCATGCAGGTTCTACAATCGGGGCAACGCGCCCCCGCCTACTGGATGGTGCCTAAACTCACTGGACTGACGCAGGCCAAGCACGCTGTCGCCATCATCAGCGCCGCACATGAGCTGCACCACATCCCGCTCGCACCCATCCACATGCTGATCGAGACGCACGGCGCACTGCACGAAGTGTATGAAATTGCCGCCCTGCCACAGGTGGAGAGTTTGTCGTTCGGCCTGATGGATTTCGTGTCAGCACATCACGGCAGCATTCCCGCCGGTGCCATGACCAGCCCGGGACAGTTCGACCATCCGATGGTGGCGTATGCGAAACTCGCCATCAGCCGTGCCTGCGCCGCCCACGGTAAAGTCGCCAATCACAACGTCACCACGGATTATAAAACCGTTGGCGCGGCATTCGCCGATGCACGCCGTGCACGGGATGAGTTTGGTTATCTGCGCATGTGGAGCATCCACCCCAATCAAATCGACGAGATTTTGAATGCCTTTGCACCGGATGATGCCGAGCTGGACTTTGCCGCGCAACTATTATTACACGCACATGCGGCGAACTGGGGACCGATTGCGTTTGAACACAAGCTGCACGACCGCGCGAGTTTTCGCCATTATTGGCTGGTGTTGGAGCGCGCCCATCATTGTGGCAAAACCATACCAAGCGCCGTACGCCACTGGTTCACCCCCATTTCTGAACATAACTGTTGAATGAGTCCCCTGCATGTCCCAAAATCTGAGCACTATTATCACCCGCCCGTTTTTTGCTTTATTGAGTTACCGTCTATGCGTGGTGCTGTGCTATCAAATCACCAGTGTCGTGGTTGGCTGGCAGATTTATCAAATCACCGGCAGCGAGCTGGCACTCGGCCTGATCGGTCTGGCCGAGGTGATTCCGTATTTTTCCAGCGCCTTGTTTGTCGGCTATGCCGTCGATCACTAT
>CAYPYQ010000006.1:0-3044 GCA_964414735.1 uncultured Hydromonas sp. | reverse complement strand
TGCGCAGCACATGGTCAATTGCCGCTGGCGTGAGTTTGCCGTTCACGTGCAGCGTGTGAATGATCTTGTGGCCGGTCGCCTCGATCGCGCCGGTTTCATGGGTGGAAATATGACCTGTTTCGGTCGCAATCACCGCTTCGTGCGGACGCAAAATCGAGCCGATCACGGTTAAATTCGCCTGCGTACCGCCGCTGATCAAATGAATATCAGCATTTGGGGCGTGAATCTGCGCGTGAATCAGTCACGCGCATGGGCGCTGATGCTGTCCAAGCCGTAGCCGGATTCCTGCTGGGTAGGGTTGAGCGCGACCGCGGCCAAGCACGCCGGATGCGCGGTTTCTGAATAATCGTTAAAAAATTGGTGGGTGTAATTCATGAATGCTTTCCATTAAAACCAAACCGATACAGCACAATAAACGGTCATTAATACAATCAACTGATTGATCCAGTACGCGAGTTTCGGACGATGTAACACGGTTTGCAGCATCTCGCCGCCGCGCGCCCAGACCCATATACTGGGTAGATTGATGAGTAAGCACAGCGCGGCGATCAAGACGCTATTCAACCACAAGGAGCCTGTTTTCGGCAAATACACCGCAGGAATGGTCAGAGCGACCATCCATGCTTTCGGATTGACGTATTGAAACAATGCCGCTTGGGTGAAGGTGAGCGGTTGTGCACGGGATCGCTCATCTGCGCTGGGGGTGTCAATCGCGGGGTTGGGTATGGAGCCGTTGCGCCAGAGCTTGTACGAGAGCCAAAGCATATAGGCGCAACCGATGATTTTCAGCGCCCAGTTCGTTGCTGGGTAGCGCAGCACAACGGTAGCAATGCCGATGCAGCACAAAAAAATCATCAATATAAAACCGATGGAAACACCCAGCATGTGCGGCACGGTCAGACGAAAGCCAAATCGCGCGCCTGAATGCAGTAGCATGATATTGTTTGGGCCGGGCGTGATCGAGCTGATAAAAATAAAAGTGAGCAATGCCCACAAAGTGGTGTACGTAAATGTAGAGAGCATGATTATCTCCTCGGAGTTGTTATCAGCGGCGCAGAGATCGGCACTTTTTTGCCCATATACGCTGTCCACACCACAGCGGCGGCAAATAGAATCGTCATCCAGCTGAAACGCTCACCGAGCAAGGGGATGGCAAATAAAATGGTCAAAAAGGGCTGCACAATCTGCACTTGGCTAACACGCACCGCGCCACCGATGTGCAGTGCGTGATACCAAATCATCATACCTGCCCACATGGATAAAATCGCGACATACAAAAAGCCCAGCCAAGCCGAAGTTGGAATGACATGAGTGGGACGCGTGAGCCATGTCGCCGGAACGGTCAGCGGTAAAAACAACACCAGCATCCAGCACAGTACCTGTGGCGCGGGTAACTCACGGCTTAATTTTGCACCGTAGGCATAGCCGTAGCCACACAGCAAAACCGCTAAAAAAATTAAGATATCGGCCAAGTGCAAAGAGATATAACCATCCTGTCGATACGCGCGCCACAGTGCAAAGATCACCACCAATACTGCACCCAAAACCGCCCATAGCCAAAAGCGCAGTGGTGCATGCTGGCGAAACAGCAATGCAGAGATGGCAGCGGTGGCCAAGGGTAGCAATCCGTTGAACACCGCGGCATGGGAGGATGGGACGTACAGCAGCCCGACGCTTTGCAGGATCGGAAAGCCAAGGGCATTGCCCAAACCGATATAGAGCAAATAACGCCATTGTCGTCCGCGCGGTATGACTGCTTTGACCCGCCATAAATACACCGCAGCGAACAATCCCGCTAAGGCGGCGCGACCAAAGGCAATGAACCATGGTGACAGATAGGGCGTGGTAATGCTGCCGATCGCCATTTTTGACATTGGCAAGGTCAGTGCAAAAATGGTGACGGCCAATAGCCCAAGCCATAAACCGCGAGTTTCTGCATCGGAATGGTGAGGGATGATGTGGGCAGAGGGTGACATGTGGCTTGATAAAAATATTGTTCAATAATGTTGACACAATACTGAAAAATTGCGATACAGTAACGATACAATTTGATGAACAATTCTTAAACTGTACTGATATGGAAAACAATACACTTACCGGTCAGTCACCCGATGCGTCCGCCAAGTTTGATGAGTCGATGACACCTACGTCTGTTAGCCCGCAGTTGCTCAACGCGATGAATCCCAGCGCGCTGGATCCGCGTTTTAATAAAGTGGATGCCGTGGTGGCATGGCTCAATGAACGCATCGAAATGCGTTTTTACGCGCCCGGTGCGCGCGTGCCGTCGGTGCGTCAGTTGGCCGATAAGCTCGGTGTGTCGCGTTTCACCGTAGTCAATGCCTACGAAAAAATGGTGGCCGCCGGTACGCTGACCTCGCGCGCCGGTTCGGGTTTTTACGTGGCGCAGGCGATTCATGTGGCTAAATCTGAGCCGGATTCGGCACAGAAAAATCTGTTGGCGTTTCAGGAAACCAGTGTGGTGGATGCGAAATGGCTGTTGCGCCATTTATTCTCCGATTTGCCCGATGACCGCACGCCGGGCAGCGGAATTTTGCCGCGTTCGTGGTTGGAAAACGAGCGCATGGGTGTGGCGGTACGCGCTGTGACGCGTAGCACCGATGCGCATATTTACGACTATGGTCACGTCAGTGGTTACGCGCCGTTGCGCGAGCAGATCGTGGTGCAATTGCATCCGCTGGGCATACACGCGCAGCCCGATCAGGTGGTCACGACCAACGGCGTGTCCATGGCGATTGATCTGGTGGCGCGCTATTTTCTCAATCCGGGCGACGCCGTGCTGGTCGATGATCCATGCTGGTTCTGGTTGTACGGATGTTTGCAAGCGCAGGGCTTGCGCGTGATTCCCGTGCCGCGTGAACCGGATGGGCCGAATATCGAGGTGCTGACCCATATCATGCAGACCGAGCGGCCGAAATTGTACGTGACCAATAGCGTACTACATAATCCGACTTCCTACGGCATTACACCTGCGCGTGCGTATCAGGTACTGCGCCTGCTGGAGGAATACGACGCCTACATGCTCG
>CAYPYQ010000005.1:0-1219 GCA_964414735.1 uncultured Hydromonas sp. | reverse complement strand
GCGTCTGGCTGATGCGCAATTCTTCTTTGAACAAGATAAAAAACGCAGCTTGGACGACATGGTGGGCAAGTTGCAAAGCGTTGTGTACCACAACAAACTCGGCTCTCAAGGCGCGCGCGTGGCGCGTGTGCAGGCGATTGCTGCGTATCTGGCGCAGCAGTTGAATGCGAATGTGGATGATGCGCAACGTGCTGCCTACATTGCCAAGGCCGACTTGGTCAGCGATATGGTCGGCGAATTCCCAGAGTTGCAAGGTGTGATGGGGCGCTACTACGCCACGCATCACGGTGAAAAAGCCGATGTGGCTGCCGCTTGCGCCGAGCACTATCAGCCGCGCTTTGCTGGCGACGAATTGCCTGCGACGCAGGTTGGCTTGATCGGCGCGATTGCCGATAAAC
Organism: uncultured Hydromonas sp.; assembly: GCA_964414735.1. Lineage (GTDB taxonomy): Bacteria > Pseudomonadota > Gammaproteobacteria > Burkholderiales > Burkholderiaceae > CTSOIL-112. The sequence continues at coordinate 821 of CAYPYQ010000005.1, read as the reverse complement.
TCGAAACGCTGGTCGGTATTTGGGGTATCGGTTTGCAACCGACGGGCGAAAAAGATCCGTTCGCGTTGCGACGCCACGCATTGGGCGTGGTGCGGATGCTGGTGGAAAAACAATTGCCGTTGTCGCTGGATGCGACGCTCAATCATGCACAAGCGCAGTTCGCCGACAATGCGCAGGTAAAAAACAGCGTGGTCGAGGTCAAAGCATTTATGCTCGATCGTCTGCGTGGCTTGCTCAAGGATAAAGGTTACGCGCCCGCGCAAATCGAAGCGGTGCTGGCGAATAATCCGGATGATTTGTCTGAGGTGATGACGAAACTGCAAGCAGTACAAAGCTTTGCGGTGCTGCCTGAAGCGCAAGATTTGGCGGCGGCAAACAAACGCTGCGTCAATATTTTGCGCAAAGCAGCGGAGAAAAACGAAGCCGTTGCCACGAGTTTGAGCAGCGAATTATTGACCGAAGCAGCCGAGCAAAACCTTGCCAAAGCCATGAATGACGTGCGCCCGACGGTAGAATCCGCGTTGGCGCAGCGTGATTATGCGGGTGCGTTGAGCGCGTTGGCACGTTTGCGCGAGCCGGTTGATGCATTTTTTGCCGATGTGATGGTGATGGTGGATGACGCGGCGGTACGTGCGAATCGTTTGAAATTGTTGCAGGAATTGGCACAGTTGATGAACGGCGTGGCGGATATTTCACAGTTGGCCGTATAAAAGGGCGAGGACCGCGATGGGCGCACTGAAAACCGAGGCGAAAGACGATAAATTGATCATACTGTCACGTGACGGCGTGATCAATGAGTATCGTGGCGTGGTCGCCGAACC
>CAYPYQ010000004.1:0-2598 GCA_964414735.1 uncultured Hydromonas sp. | reverse complement strand
ACGCACACCGATGATTGGTTCTACCGTGCGCGAATTTTTGCCGTGGCCGCACATGATGAGTTACTGCGAAGCAATTTTGCGTGTGTACAACCGCCACGGTCGTCGTGACAATTTATACAAAGCGCGGATTAAAATTTTGCTCAAGGCTTTGGGTTTGGAGGAATTCACACGTCAAGTGGAAGCGGAATTCAAACACCTCGAAAACGGCTCTGCGACCTTAACGCAAGCCGAGCTGAGCCGCGTCGCCGCCTACTTTTCAGAACCCGCGTATGAGTCGTTGAACGACGTTGATTTCAATCACAATGATTATACCGACAACGTCGCGTTTACCAAATGGCGCATTCGCAATACGCGCGCGCACAAACGCGCGGGCTACACCAGCATCGTGCTGTCGTTCAAGGCAAACGATATTGCGCCGGGCGATGCGACAGTGACACAAATGCGCGTGGTGGCGGATTTGGCCGATCGCTATAGCTTTGGCGAGCTGCGCATTTCGCACGAACAAAACCTCGTACTCGCCGACGTGCCACAAAAAGAATTGCTCAATGTCTGGCAAACGCTGAAAGACAACGGCATGGCGACACCGAACGTCGGCCTGCTGACTGACATCATCTCCTGCCCGGGCGGGGATTTTTGCTCACTCGCCAATGCCCGTTCAATTCCGGTGGCCAATGCCATTCAAGCGCGTTTTGACAACTGGGATTATCTGTATGACTTGGGCGATATTCAGCTGAATATTTCCGGCTGTATGAACTCCTGCGGCCATCACCACGTCGCGCATCTGGGCATTCTCGGCGTGGATAAGGACGGTAAAGAGTGGTATCAGATTTCCCTCGGCGGCTCGGACGGCACACATCTGGGCGGATTTTCGCCATCCATTGGTAAAATCATCGGCCCGTCATTTGCCGCAGAGAAAATTGTCGATGCCGTGGAAACCATCATCACCACCTATGTCAACATCCGCGAGGACAATGAGCTGTTCATCGACTGCGTGCGACGCGTCGGCATCACGCCTTTTAAAACCGCGGTATACGGTGAACGAGAAATGCGTTAAGAAGTCACGCATAAAAAAGAAACAACAGAAATACGACTATGAACTATATTTTGAATCAAAACGCCGCACAGGACGAATGGATCATCGTCCGTCTGGCCGAAGGTGAAACGCCTGAGGGCATCGCTGTCGCGGCAGGCAAACACATCGTGCCGCTCGCCGTATGGCAAGCACAGCCGGCATTGCAACAGCGCACTGACATTGGCGTATGGTTGGAGAACACCACCGAGCCGGAGACGCTCACACTCGACTGGAATCGCTTCCCCGTCATCGCGCTGGACTACCCGAAATTCACCGATGGCCGCAGCCACTCCATCGCCTATTTGCTGCGCAATCGTTTGGGCTATCAAAACGAATTACGTGCCATCGGCGACGTGCTGGTCGATCATCTGTTTTACATGCAGCGTGTCGGATTTAACGCATTTTCCCTGCGTGCGGATCAGAAAATGGAAACCGCATTGCGTATGCTCAAACCCTTTAGTGTGAGTTACCAAGGCTCGACCGACGATGCACGTCCGCTATTTTTACGCGCGCATGAGGAACAACCGGCGCAGCACGATCATGGTTTGACTGCGAAAATCCGCGCGCTGGAAGCGTTTTTAACCGAAATCACCACCGATCATACACCGCTCACATTTGCCAATAGTTTGGCTTATGAAGACATGATCATCACCGATGTGATTGCACGTTTGAAACTGCCGATTGAAATCTTTACCTTACAAACCGGCATGCTGCACGCGCAGACCACAGCGATGATTGAAACCATCACGCAGCACTACGGTTTACCCGTTACCGTCTATACGCCCGACGAAGCAGATGTACAACAGTACATTACGCAAAATGGCAAATACGCGTTTTACGAATCACTCGAATTGCGCAAAGCCTGCTGCCACATCCGCAAAGTCAAGCCACTGCAACGCGCACTCGCCAGTAAAAAAGCGTGGATCACTGGCCAACGTGCGGATCAGTCCATCACCCGCGTCGCCATCAATCTGCGCGAATGGGACGAAGCCAACGGATTGGAAAAATTCAACCCGTTGCGTGACTGGACCTTTACCGATGTCAAAGCCTACATCGCACAATACCACGTTCCATACAATCCACTGCACGATCAAGGCTACCCATCCATCGGCTGCGAACCCTGCACACGCCCGATCAAGGCAGGCGAAGATTTACGCGCCGGTCGCTGGTGGTGGGAACACAGCGACAGTAAAGAATGCGGATTACATTTAAGCACACCGATTGCCGAGGACAAAAATGACTGATATTGATTTTAACCAAACGTTCAACAGCGCCCATCTCGACTGGCTCGAATCCGAGTCCATCCATATCCTGCGCGAAGTCGCGGCGGAGTGTGCCAACCCTGCTCTGCTGTTCTCCGGCGGCAAAGACTCCATCGTCGTGTTGCACCTCGCGCTCAAGGCATTCCGACCGAACAAGCTGCCGTTCACCATCGTGCATGTGGACACGGGGCACAACTTCCCCGAGGTCATCGCCTTTCGTGACAAACGCGTGGCCGAATTGGGCGAGCGTCTGGTCGTCGGCAG
>CAYPYQ010000003.1:0-2723 GCA_964414735.1 uncultured Hydromonas sp. | reverse complement strand
GGGGACGTGGTCGAGGTCATGATGGGCGAACGCGCGGTGAACCCTGAGTTACACGCTGCGGCCATGAAGCGCCTGGGATTAGACAAACCCATACTGGTGCAATATTGGGATTACTTGATGCGTCTGCTGCACGGCGACTTTGGTAAGTCCTTCCGCGATCAAATGCCCGTACTGAACGATTTTTTCGCGCATTTTGTCCCAACCTTGGAATTGGCGCTGTCAGCCATGGTGATTGCGTCAATCATCGGTGTGACGCTGGGCATTATCGCCGCATTGCGTCGTGGCAGTTGGCTGGACTATGTCTTAATGACCGGCGCATTGGCCGGCTACTCGATGCCGATTTATCTGCTCGGTCCGATTTTGACCGGCATTTTCGCACATGCATTGGGCTGGCTGCCGATCTCGGGCGTGATCAGCGTGACAAAGTTTCTGGACGTAGAGCCGTGGCATGGTTCGTGGCTACTGGGTGCTTTGTTTTCCGATCAGCCAGGGGCTTTCAAGGATGTATTGTCGCATTTCGTGCTGCCGTCGATTGCCTTGGCAACCATTCCGTTGGCGACCATTGCGCGTATGACGCGCTCGGCGATTTTGGAGGTTTTGGGCGAGGATTATGTGCGCACGGCCAAAGCCAAGGGCTTGTCACCACGACGAGTGATTTTGGTACACGTTTTACGTAATGCCTTGATCACCGTGGTGACGGTGATTGGTTTGCAAATGGGTATGCTACTTGCCGGTGCGATTCTGACCGAGACGATTTTCAGCTGGCCGGGCGTAGGCAACTGGTTGCTCGACGGTTTCCACCATCGCGATTATCCGATCGTACAAAACGGTATTTTGCTGGTGGCCTGCGCCTTGATGATCGTGAGTTTGCTGGTCGATATTTTGTACGGCCTGATTAACCCGCGCATTCGCACCGCGAATGATCAATAACAACGATGGCTCGTGATTTTGTAAGGATTGACTATGTCTGATATAACCATCGCACCCGCTGCCACTTCATCGACGACGCCAACCATGCCGTCGCAGTGGCAATTATTTTACCGCTCGTTCGTGGCCAACCGCGGCGCGGTTTTGGGTTTGATCGCCATGCTGATTTTGGTGGCTGTGGCGCTCTTTGCCAATATTTTGGCACCACACAACCCGCTGGAACTGTTCACTGGCAAGGAGCAATTGCCTCCGTCATGGATGGAGGGTGGCGATGCGCGATTTTTCCTCGGCACCGATGATGCGGGGCGCGATACGCTCGCGCGCGTGATGCACGGTACACGCTATTCATTGTTCATCGGTTTGGCGGCAACTTTATTGTCGGCCATCGTTGGCGTTTGCCTCGGCTTGGCTGCGGCTTTTTGGCCAAAACGTTTGGGGCGCGTGGTAATGCTGTTCAACGATATTTTGATGTCGTATCCAAGCTTGTTGTTGGCAATCATCATCGCTGCGATTTTAGGGCCTTCTATGACCAACACGATCATCACTATTGCGCTGGTGTGTTTGCCACCGTTCATTCGTTTGACCCGAGCGACCGCGATGGTGGAATTGCAACGCGACTATGTCACTGCCTCGCGCGTAATGGGCGCGGGTACATTACGCTTGTTATTCATCACCATTTTACCGAACTGTCTCGCGCCGCTGATCGTACAAGCCACCATGGTTTTCTCCTCCGCGATTTTGGAAGCGGGTGCCATCGGCTTCCTCGGCTTTGGTGTTCAACCTCCGCTGCCCGAATGGGGCGCAATGCTCGGTACAGCGCGCCAATACATTCAGAGCAATGTTTGGATGGCGATTTTCCCGGGCTTTGCGGTGTTTATCTCCGCCTTGGCGATTAACTTAATGGGCGACGGCCTGCGCGATGCGCTGGATCCAAAACTGAAACAGGTGTCCTAATGAGTGCGAAAAATCCTTTATTACACATCGACAATCTGTGCGTCACCTTTGGCAAGGCCGAACGCGCCTTTCGCGCCGTCGATCAGGTCACCCTGTCACTGAACGAAGGTGAAATCCTTGCCATCGTCGGTGAATCGGGCTCAGGTAAATCGGTTTCCATGATGGCGCTAATGGGCTTGCTGCCCGACAGCGCGACCATCACGGCCAATCAGTTATTATTCAACAACACCAATTTGCAAACTATCAGTGCCGCCGCGCGTCGCCAGATCATCGGCAAAGACATTTCCATGATTTTTCAAGACGCCATGACTAGCCTGAATCCGAGCTTCACCGTGGAAATGCAAATTGGTGAAGTATTAAAGGAGCATCTGGGCCTGCGTGGTGATGCAGTACGCAAACGCATCTTGGAACTGCTTGATCAAGTCGAAATTCCCGATGCCAAAAGCCGTCTGAACGTCTACCCGCATCAGCTCTCCGGCGGTATGAGCCAGCGCGTGATGATCGCCATGGCGATTGCTTGTGAACCCAAGCTACTCATCGCCGACGAGCCGACCACGGCACTCGATGTGACCGTACAGGCGCAGATCATGGATCTGCTGCAACGCCTGCAAGCCGAGCGCAATATGGCGATGATTTTGATCACGCACGACCTCGGACTGGTCGCGCAAAACGCGCACAACGTCGCCGTCATGTACGCCGGTCAAGTCGTCGAAACCAGCACTGTGCCGCATATTTTTGAAAACCCGTACCATCCGTACACCGAGGCACTGCTCGCAGCGATTCCCGATTTTTCCCACGGTGCGGAACGTTTGCAAAGTCTGCCAGGCGTGGTACCGAGCCAA
>CAYPYQ010000002.1:0-4162 GCA_964414735.1 uncultured Hydromonas sp. | reverse complement strand
GCCAGTGCGCAGTCGGCAACACGCGCTTCTGATTTGCTCAGTTGCGCGCGGGCATTGCGGATGCGTGCCAGCCAAACACCTTCACTGTTGGTCTGTTGGCCTTGGTGTTGATTCATGAGGTTTACAGCTCTTCGTGCCAGTTGTGTCCGTCGCGTGCGACCAGCGCATTGGCTGCCGGCGGTCCCCATGTGCCGCTGGCGTAGGTTTTCGGCGCGATGTCTTGCTCTTCCCATGTGTCCATGATCGGCTCAACCCAGCGCCATGCTTGCTCCTGTTCGTCACGACGCACGAACAGGGATAAGTTGCCGGACAGCGCGTCGAGCAGCAGTCGTTCGTAGCCATCCATGCGACGCTCTGGGAAAAAGTCGTCCGAATCCATGTCTAAATGTACGGTGCCGAGTTTCATGCTATTGCCCGGGCGTTTGACCAGACAGTACATGCGGATGGATTCTTCTGGCTGCAATTCGATCACGAGGCGGTTCGCGCCTGCGGGCATTTTACCAATGAGTTCGTACGGCACGGATTTGAATACGATGACGATTTCGGCCAGACGCTTGGGCATGCGTTTGCCAGTACGCAGGTAGAACGGTACGCCGGCAAAGCGCCAATTGTTGATCTCTGTTTTGAGTGCGACGTAGGTTTCGGTCACGCTGTCGGCAGGTACGCCCTGCTCTTGCAGATAGCCTTGTACTTCTTTGCCATGCGACACGCCCGCGACGTATTGGCCACGCACCACGTCGTTAACCACCGTATCCGCCGTCCACGGTTTGAGCGCGCGCAGCACGCCGAGTTTTTCATCACGGATGTTGTCCGCATCCATGGTCGCCGGTGCGTTCATGGCGACGAAACAAAGTAATTGCAGCAAGTGATTTTGCACCATATCGCGCAATGCACCGGTCTGATCATAGAACTCGGCACGACGCTCCACGCCCAACTCTTCGGAGATGGTGATCTGCACATTGGCAATGTAATCGCGACGCAAAATTGGCTCAAAGAAACTGTTGCCAAAGCGCAGCGCCATGAGGTTTTGCACCGATTCTTTACCCAGATAATGGTCAATGCGGAAAATTTGCTTTTCTGAGAAATGACGCGCGAACATGTCGTTGATCTCTTGGCACGAAGCCAGATCGTGCCCGAGCGGTTTTTCGACCACGATGCGCGAGTTTTGATTCAGTCCCTGCGCCGCCAGACCCGAACAAATATCGTCGAAAATCGCCGGTGCGACCGCAAGGTAAAACACGCGCTGATTGCTTGCGTCCTGCGCATCCAGCATATTTTTCAGCTCGGTGAATGAGTTCGCTTCGGTCGCGTTGAACGGTAGGTACAGCACCAGTTGTAAAAACTCTTGCCAGCGCGCTTCGTCAAAGCGATCGGTGACGTTGGGCTTGACCGCTTCGTTCATCCAGTCGCGGTAGGTTTCATGCGTGTACACGGTGCGCGCAGCACAAATCACGCGGCTGCTCAGCTCAAATGCGCCGTCTAAAAAGCTCTGATACAGTGCTGGCAGCAATTTGCGCATCGCCAAATCACCCGTACCGCCAAACATCACCAAAGAAAAAGCAGGAACTTTCATAATTTCCCCAGATATTAAGTGTTTTAATGAAGCCAATCGAAACAAGCTTTTTGAAATATTGCCGCAAAATGTAGAAAAAGTAAATAATCTTTGACTAATTTTTTTAGTTTTACTACAATCATTTAAACGATTGCACGTGCTGAATCCTATTTAAAATAAAATCGTATTCAATCCAAGAGGAACGTATGAGTACATCCAACCATCTGCACCCTAAATTACAAGAAATCACCGAAAGCCTGATCGAACGCAGTCGCGCCAGTCGCGCCCGCTATCTCGAGCGTGTTGCCCGCAGCACCAAAGTCCAACCGTCGCGCGACCGTATGGGCTGCGCCAATCTCGCACACGCTTACGCCGCAGCAGGTCAAGATCAATTTCGTCTGAAAGTCGAACGCGCGCCCAATCTGGGCATCATCAGCGCCTACAACGACATGCTCTCGGCGCATCACCCGTACGCGCACTACCCCGATCGCATCAAGGCTCAAGCGCGCAAACTCGGTGCAACCGCACAGGTTGCCGGTGCAACCCCAGCGATGTGTGATGGCGTGACACAAGGCTACGCCGGTATGGAGCTATCGCTGTTCTCGCGCGACGTAATTGCGCAGACGACAGCGATTGGCCTGTCGCACCAAGTGTTTGACGGCGCGCTACTGCTCGGCGTGTGCGACAAAATCGTTCCCGGTTTACTCATGGGTGCAGCGGCGTTCGGGCATTTACCCGCATTGTTCATGCCTGCGGGCCCAATGACTACCGGCATTGGCAACGATGAAAAAGCCAAAGTGCGCCAGCGTTACGCTGTCGGTGAAGCCACGCGCGAAGAGCTACTCCAGTCAGAAATGAGCGCCTACCATTCCGAAGGCACGTGTACTTTTTACGGCACGGCGAACTCGAACCAAATGATGCTCGAATTCATGGGCTTGATGCTGCCGGGTAGCGCGTTTGTCAATCCGGGTACGCCATTGCGTGCGGCACTGGATGATGCGGCGGTAACACAATTACTGGTCAATCTAAATCATCCAAATCTAACACTGGCGCAATTACTCAACGAAAAATCCATCATCAACGGTGTAGTCGGCCTGCTCGCAACCGGCGGCTCGACCAACCACACGCTGCACCTTGTTGCGATTGCGCGCATGGCGGGGATCGAGCTGCGCTGGGAAGACATGCACGCGCTCGGTGAAATCGTGCCGCTGCTCGCTCGTGTGTATCCAAACGGCTCGGCGGATGTGAATCAATTCCACGCCGCAGGCGGTCTGGGCTACGTCATCGGCCAGCTGCATCGTGCCGGTCTGCTGCACGACGACGTGGATACTGTGGTGTCCAATCAAATGGGCAAAGGCCTTGCGCCATACACCCAAGAGCCTTACCTCGACGGTGATACGCTCAAATGGCGCGTTGGCGTAGTACGCAGTCTGGATAAAAACATCGTGCGCCCATTTGCCGAAGCATTCTCACCGGATGGCGGCCTAAAACTGCTGCAAGGCAATCTGGGTAATTCGGTCATCAAAACATCGGCGGTCAAAGCCGAGCATCGCGTGATTCGCGCGCAGGCCAAAGTATTTGACTCACAAAACGAATTACAAAAAGCCTTTGAAGCCGGCGAACTCGACGGACAGGATTTCATCGCCGTGGTGCGATTCCAAGGGCCGAAATCCAACGGCATGCCAGAGCTGCACAAACTCACGCCGCCACTGGGCGTACTGCAAGATCGCGGGAAAAAAATCGCCCTCGTCACCGATGGCCGCATGTCTGGCGCATCGGGTAAAGTACCGGCGGCGATCCACGTCTCACCCGAGGCGCTGGCTGGCGGCTTGATTGCCAAAGTACAAAATGGCGACTGGATTACGTTAGACTCAGAAAACGGCATCTTAGAATTAGAAGTTGATGAAGCCGAACTCACTGCTCGTCCGCGCGCCGCGAAACCCGCGGAGGTCACCGAATACTGGCTGGATATGTTCGCCGTCGCCCGTCGCAACGTCGGTCGAGCCGAGCTGGGCGCGACGTGGCTGCTCGAGGATGATGTGCTGTGATTCGCGCCTTGTTCATCTGTGGTAAAAATCAGCTGCGCAGCCCAACGGCGGAGCAGATTTTTGCCGAGTATGATCAGGTTGAAACAGACTCCGCCGGCGTATCAAATGACGCTGACATCGTGGTCTCAGCCGAGCAAATCGAATGGGCGGATATCATCTTTGTCATGGAAAACACCCATCGGCGTAAACTGACGCAGAAGCATCCGAGACACTTGCACAACAAACGTATTATTTGCCTCAATATTCCCGATCATTACGGATATATGCAAGCCGAATTGATCGAATTGCTTAAAAACAAAGTAACGCCGCACCTCGGCTAACTCACCAAAGGACACTCATGAGCAAACTACACAACGCCCTTGCCCAATGCAAAATCGTTCCCGTCGTCGTCGTGGACGACGTGACCCACGCCATTCCGCTGGCGCAAGCCTTGCAACGCGGCGGCATGACCGTCGTCGAAGTCACGCTGCGCACAGCTGCGGCATTGGACGTGATTCGCGCGATGCGTGCCGCCTGCCCTGAGATGGTGATTGGCGCCGGCACTATTTTGAATGAAGAAACG
>CAYPYQ010000001.1:0-3572 GCA_964414735.1 uncultured Hydromonas sp. | reverse complement strand
GTGGGCAAGCGGTGATTGAAAACGATCTCGCGCAAGCCCTGCGCGACGGCGTGATCGCCCATGCAATACTCGACGTATACCGCACCGAGCCGTTGCCAGACGATCATATGTTTTGGGACACGCCCCATCTCGTCCTCACCTCACACTCCTCCGCACCGAGTTTTCCTCAGGATATTTTCACCGTGTTTTGGGACAATTACCAACGCTACACGACGGATCAACCGCTGCACCATGTCGTTGATTTTAAAAAAGGATACTAAAATGAGCTTCACCATACGCCCACTGGAAAACACCGCCGACGATCACGCGCAATGGCTCGAACTGTGGCACGGCTATTTAGCCTTTTACGAAAGTCAAGTCAGCGCAGAAACCACAGCGCACAACTGGGCAGGGTTTCACAACGCGAACAGCCCGCTGGATGCGCTCGGCGCATTTGACGCCGAGGGTAACATGCTCGGCATGGCAATGACCGTGATGCACGAATCCACTTGGTCGGTCGCGCCGCGCTGCTATCTGAATGATTTATATACCATCCCCGCAGCGCGTGGCCAAGGCGTTGGCCGCGCCCTGATCGAAGCCGTCTATGCCATGGCCAAAGCGCGAGGCTGCGCCAAAGTCCACTGGCTCACGCACGAATCCAACGTCACCGCGCAGTCGCTGTACAATCAACTGGCGGTGAATGAAGGGTTTATTCAGTATGTGCATGCGTTGTGAAAGCTATACAATTTTAATAAAAACCCAAATCAAGCAGAAGGTAATAACAATATGATTGAGTTCTTAACCGCACTATTGGTAATTATCACGGCATTCTACGCATGGGTTACTTATAAAATGCTTAAAGCAAATGAGCGTGTAGTTGAAACTATGCGCAATGAGTTTGAAGCAATGCAACGCCCATATATTACAATTACTCCATTTCTCGAACCGGATAACCCTATATTTTACTTACGAATAGCGAACACAGGAAAAAGTACCGCCACCGATTTGAGTTTAAAAATCGATCGTTCATTTTTTAAATTTGGAGAAAGATTAGAAAAAAACGATTTAGCCTTATTCTCCATTTTTAATAACAAAATTAATGCCTTTCCTCCAAACTCTGAGATTCTGTTTAGCTTAGCTCAGAGCTTTGTGATTTTTCAACCAGCTGCTGACCCTACTCTTTGTCCAACAAGATTTACAATTACGGCAAGCTATCAATTTGGCGGTACAAAAATTGAAGAAGCTCATCTTATAGATCTCACGCCTTATCTGCATACAGACATACCGCAAGATCCAACAATCCGCAAGCTCACGGCAATCAATGAATCACTCATCCAAATATCCAAGTTAATGGATAAATAAAATTATCCTTACAAAAATACTTGTTTCTCTGTAACAGTAGCACGTAGGTACGATTAGCGAAGAGTAATCGTACGTATGACATTGTTCATGTTCCGAGCCTGAGTTGAGAGTGCCGCTCCCCGCCGCGGGGGCGACTACTTTTTTGCTTGATCAAAAAAGTAGTCAAAAAAATCAAGTTCGCGGTCATGCACATCAATGAACGCTTAAGTTGGGTCGGTTTGAAACTCGCGTTTGCACGCAAACGCTCAAACAACAAACCGACGTAAAAAGGACGCGTTCATTTGCCTGACAGCGACGACGTTGACCTCACTTCGCAAATAAAAATGTGCAAATATGATTATCCCAGATACACGCTTAGCGAAGCGTAATCGTACGCGTGGCGTTGTTTTTGTTCCGGCCTGACTTAAAAACACATTCCGTCGCAAGGCAACTTGCCATCCACACTAACTCAAATGCCGCTCCTGCCTTGCTTGTCCCGATTTTTTCACATTTTCGCCCGCTTGCGTGCGTGTCTGTACGGTGAGGCCGCGCGTCATCCACGGCAGTTTGCCTTGCGCGCCGCTGGCGATGTAGTCGTTGGTGACAGCGTTGCGGATGGCGTCGTGTTCGTCCGCGCTGGCGGTGCTGATGAGCCATTCGGCAACAGCGATGTAGAGTTTTTCCAGCGGGATGCTGTGACTGCGCTGCCATTGGTTTTTTAGGTATTGCGTGAGCTGGGCAAATCGTTCAAATGGCTGGTGCTGCACGATCAGTGATAGCGTTTCGCCGAAGCGACCAGAGTTGGCAATGTGATCCCAGTATTTGGCGAATAGTTTGAAGTCGCTCAATTCGTCGCGCGTGACATCGCGATTGTCGATGATGTCGTACGGCGGCTCGGGGTTGTAGTTCATGCGAAATTCGGGCGTATGGCGTGTGATCGGCGTACCGCGCAGGCGTTTCAAAATACCGAGTTGAATTTCATGCGCGCCCCAGGTGTAGAGCTCGTTAAAGCCCTGTGCGAAGCTGTCCATGGTTTCAGACGGTAGTCCGGCAATGAGATCAACGTGCAGATGTGCGTCGCTGTGCTCACGCAACCAGCGGATATTTTCCTGTGCTTTGGTGAGGTTGGTTTTGCGCGAGATGTGGCCTTGCACCGTGGTGTTGAGCGTTTGAATACCGACTTCAAATTGCAAGCTGCCCGCTGGGAACTGTGCAATCGCGTCTTTGAGCATCGCAGGCAGATGATCGGGTACGACTTCAAAATGCACAAACAGCGGATCGTCGGGGCGGGCGTGGATTTTTTCAAGGAAAAAATCGAGGATGCGCCGGCCAGTTTCGGGCTTCAGATTAAACGTGCGATCGACGAATTTAAACGTGCGCGCGCCGCGTTGGTACAGTTGATCCATCTCACCCAAAAACGGTTCGAGCGGGAACGCCCACGCGGTTTTATCCAAACTAGAGAGGCAAAATTCGCATTTAAACGGACAGCCGCGCGAGGCTTCGACGTAAATATTGCGTTTGGCCAGATCGTGATCGGTGTAAAACGAGTACGGCAGCGTGAGATCGGCCAGTTTGGCCTGTTCTCCGACATGTACTTTCATCAGCGGTTTCGGTCCGTGCAAAACCTGTGTGAGCAAGCGCGGCAGCGTAATTTCGCCCCAGCCGGTAATGACGTAGTCGGCAAGTTTGCAGATGGCTTGTTCTTCCACTTCATACGAGACTTCGGGACCGCCAACGATCAGCACCACTTCGGGCGCGCGCGCGCGCAGCACACGCATGAGCGCGAGGGTTTCATTCACATTCCAGATGTAGACGCCAAAGCCGATGACGCGCGGTGCGTTTGCCAAAAGTTCGTCGCACATCTGCTCTACCGGCGTTTTGATGGTGAATTCGAGCATGCGCGTGTGCGCCTGATGCTCGCGCAGATTGGCCAGTAGGTAGCGCAGCCCGAGCGAGGCGTGCGAGTAACGTGCATTTAAAGTGGTCAGGATAATCATGGCGCGCATTATATCGTGATATATTAGACCGTATCATTGGATTAAAAGAGTACAAAATGACCCGTTCTATTACATTAAGTCGCCTACCGAATATGTATGCGATCACGCGCCAAGCGCCCGAGCGTCCGTTCCCCTTGTGGGCGAACGGTGCTGGCTTGGTTTCACTCACCCGCACGAAAAACGAACTGTCGATCGTCTGCGAGCAGTCGCGCGTGCCGCATTCGGTTCAATCATCCACCGACTGGATTGGTTTTC